>JAGDBX010000020.1 GCA_018110935.1 Oscillospiraceae bacterium | reverse complement strand
GGGCGTACGAAAAGATGCCCCCGCCTGTCGGCGGGGGATTTGCTGTCCTCATAACGGGATTCTCAAGGGACATTTGTCCCTTGAGCGGGGCTTGGGGCGGAGCCCCATTATCAATCATCGCGAAGCGATACTTCTGATGCGTTTTTTGTTCAGTAATAGCGGACAGCACGGCGGCGGAACCGCTTTTTCGGGATGTATGCAGGGTCAAAGCTGTCAGCGGTTCTGACCTTGCGGAGATAGAACACGATTCCGGTCAGCACGGTGATCGCTTCTGCGACCGGCACCGTCATCCAGATGCCGCTGACAGACCGCATCCGCCAGCAGATCAGTGCGATCGGAATGACGAGTACGGCGCCGCGCAGCAGAGAGATCATCTGCGACTGGAAGGGCATTTCGCCGGAGGTGAAGAACACGGCAAGTACCGTATTGATGCCGGCGAACGGCAGGAACAGGAAGTAGAGCCGCATACCGTGTTCGGCAATGCTCTGCATCCCGGTGTTTCCGCTGCTGTTGAACAGGCTCACAAGCCCGGAGTTGAAGTGCCGGAGTGCTGCGTAGGATACGCCGGCGATCACGATGGCTGCAGTGACGGAAAGCCGGAGCAGATACCGCAGGGAATCATCGTCCTTTTTGCCGTGGAAGCTGCACATCAGCGGCTGAACGCCGCTGGAAAGCCCCGTAAATACAGCAAGGAAGACAATCGCGAGGTTTGTGATGACGCCGTAGGCCGCAATGCCGGCATTCCCGAGCATCCGGTAAATAATCGCGTTGAATACCATGACGACAATACCGCCAGAAGCTTCCGTGACCAGCGCGTGTAGCCCGAGACTGCCGATCTCACGGATCAGCGAAGGGGAAAGGCGCAGGAAACGGAACCGGAAGGCGCTCCAGCCGGAGAGGAAATGTCCGCTCATGATGAGCATACTGATGATCGGAGAGAGACAGGTCGCCAGCGCGGCGCCGTACATCCCCATATCCAGCCGGAAGATGAACACATAATCAAGTATGATGTTTGCGCAGCTGCCGCCGAGCACGCCGGCCATTGCGAGCCCCGGTGCACGGTCGTTGCGGATAAAGCAGGTGAAGAACTGGTTCAGAATAAACGCCGGCGAAAAGAGCAGCACGGTTCTGATGTAGCTGTGCGACATCTCAAAAATGCTGCTGTCCGCGCCGAGAAACTTCGTGAACGGCCGGCTGAAGAACAGTCCGATCGTCAGAAAGATCATGGAAATGCCCAGTGCTGCCGAAAACGCATTGACAAAGATCCTGTCTGTCTCTTTGCGCTCCACACGGCAGTAGAGCATCGAGAACTTACCTCCGCCGCCCATGCCGAGCATCAGACCGAAGCCGTTCATGAAATTGAAGACCGGCAGGCAGAGGTTCAGCGAGGCGATGCCTTCCGTGCCCATGCCCCTGCCGATAAAGAAGGTATCGATCAGGATATACACGGAAACACCGAGCGAACTGATAATATTGAGCAGGATGTACTTGAAGAATTGTCTGCGGATTTCAGTTTTGTTCATAGTCGTTTTTCCTCTTGCAAAAAAAACGCAATAAATGAAAGCCAAAATCGAAACATGAAATTGCGGTGATATGGTATGAATTATATCACATATTGCTCCGAATGTAAAGACTTCCCTTAAAAATCGGCTGAATATACAATATTACGCAACAAAGTTCAGTGAATATCTGCTGATTATTGCTGTTTTTGATGACCAGATAATGCGGAATCATGTTCCGCCGCCATTTACCCCGGCGCAATATCGTGTCAGTCCGGATACCGCCGGAAACTCAGATGTCACAAAAAGTTCAGATTCTGCGGCGTTGACAAACCGTTCCGGATATGCTATAATGATTCTGGCGGTATATTGCCGCAGATGGCTGCGCGCAGCTCCGCCGAACATAACATTCAAGGAGGATCACTGCTATGGCATCGGATTTTTTGGATAAGCTTGCTGCTTCTGTTTCCAGAACAACAAGAGGCGTCTCGGACAGCCTCAGAAATATGTCCGATAAGAGCCGCATCAACAAGGATATTGCCGCGATCGAGCATGAGCTTCGCTCCCGTTATCAGGAGATCGGTGAGAAATACTACGGCGCAGCCGCCGACAATCCGGATCCGGAGTATGCGGAGATGTTCGCTTCCGTCCGTGAGCTGCTGGACGCGCTGGATGTCCGCCGCCGTGATCTGGACGCGCTGATCGGCGCATATACCTGCGGCAGCTGTGGCAGACAGCTGACCAAGGGTGCGAAATTCTGTCCTTACTGCGGAACAGGCGTGCCGGAGCCCGCCTCCGCTGAGGGCGATCAGTCCGGCGTCTGCAAGAACTGCGGTGCAGCGCTTGCGCCTGACGCTGTTTTCTGCGCAGCCTGCGGAAACCGTGTTTCGGATGAGGTGATTCACGCGGAACCCGTCTCTCCGCCGAAGCCGCTCATCTGCCCGAACTGCGGCGAAACGCTCCCTGCTGACGCGATGTTCTGCGCGATCTGCGGCACCAAAGCGCCCGGCATCGACTGAAAGGATGCCGGCAGATGACCGCTGATACCGCCGTCCTTCTGGTCTGCGCCGGCAGCGCGTCCAGAATGGGCGGGATCAATAAGATCCTGCATCCGCTCGGAAACACAACGGTCCTGCTTCACGGGCTCCGCACCTTTTGTCAATGCGAAAGTGTGGCGGAGCTCGTCGTTGTTTGCAGGGAGCAGGATCTGCCTGAATTCATGCGCATACTGGAGCATGAGCAGCTGCCGGTTCCCGTTTCCGCGGTCGCAGGCGGCAGTACGAGACAGCAGAGCGTTGCAAACGGCTTTGCGGCCGTCCGCGGAGACTGTGCGTATATCGCATCGCATGACGGCGCCCGTCCGCTCGTTCTGAATGCAGACATCGAACGCGTCATTGCGGATGCGAGAAGCTGCGGGGCGGCGACACTCGGCGTTCCCGTCAAGGATACTGTGAAGGTCGTCAGGGAAGGGCAGATCTGCGAAACACCGGACCGTTCACTGCTCTGGCTGACGCAGACACCGCAGGTCTTCCGGCGAAGCCTCTATGAAAAGGCCTTAAAGCAGGCCGCTCAATCCGGGAGAGACTATACTGACGACTGTCAGCTTGTGGAGTCGCTCGGCATCAAGGTCGCCATGACACGAGGCGATTACTCCAATATCAAGCTCACGACACCCGAGGACTTTGCTGTTGCGGAGGCCCTGCTTGCCGCAAGGCAGAAAGAGAGGGAAAAGGCATGACACCGTTTCGCATCGGACACGGCTATGATGTTCACAGGCTGACAGAAGGGCGAAAGCTCATCCTCGGCGGAATTGAGATCCCGCACCGGCTCGGACTGGAAGGGCACTCTGACGCGGATGTGCTGACGCACGCGGTCATGGACGCGCTTCTGGGCGCACTTGCGCTCGGAGACATCGGTCAGCATTTCCCGGACACGGATCCGGAGTATGCCGGTGCCGACAGCATCGGGCTGCTGCGCCATGTGCACGCGCTGATTCTGCACAAGGGGTGGCAGATCGGCAATCTGGATGCGACGGTTCTGGCGCAGAAGCCGAAGCTCTCACCGTACATCCCGCAGATGCGCAGGCGTCTTGCCGACGCGCTGTGCTGCGGCATTGAGCAGATCAGCGTCAAGGCCACAACGGAGGAAAAGCTCGGTTTCACAGGGCAGGAGCAGGGAATCGCTGCACACTGTGTGGTTCTGCTTGAGCGGATTCCGAGACCCGGCAGCTTCCGTCCGGAGGGACGTGCATTCCCGCTGTAAGTGCCCGCGGATCATACGGAACGCAAAAAGCCCCCGCCGTCAGGCGGGGGCTTCGTGTATGATAACAAAAAGCGGGAAGACCGATCCGGAATCCCCGCTTTGGCTTTTATTCTGCTGAACTGGTTTCGTAAGGCTCACCGGTTTCCGCCGTGACAATGAAGCCGTCAACATTGTTGCCGGAGCGCTGATAGACGCTGTCTGCCGGAACCGGAACTTCCACGGAGGCCGCGTCAGGCTGAACGGGAACAAAGAACACCTCACACGCCATGCCTTTCGCGTCCGGCGCGGTCAGGCGCGTGCCGTCATAGGTGTAGTCGCGCAGCTTGGTCAGATATTCCTCCAGACAAAGGCCTGCACCCTGCATATACAGCGCGTGGACAGCGCCGACATAGCGGAAATGTCCGGATTCATAAGGGAAGCCTGTGATCTCGGTCTTATCCTCGGGATACCGCAGAATAAAGCCGTATTCGGCGGCCTTAGCACTGAACCACCGGCGCTCGTTCTCGCAGTCATCACCGCCGAGATCGAGGTACTGCCCGTCCTTCATGACGGTCAGACTGACCGAGCAGCCGGTCTCATAATCGCTGAAGCCAGCCATCGCCGCTGTGACTTTGCCGTCGGCGGTTTTGGAGGAAAGCGAGGACGAATAGATCTTCCGCTGATCTTCCTTTGTGCGGTAGGCGCCGGTCACAAGCAGCTTTGCACCGTTATTATCGGTATGGAAGGCTTCCGCCATCGCGTTGAATGCGGTGAGCGGCTCCTCCAGCAGCTTCAGGCTCGTATCCTTTAGTCCGTAGCTGTCGGTTTTCTTTTCAAACATCGTGACCAGACCGTCCTTGATGTCGTCGGTTGCATAATCGCGGTTGACAAGGATCAGTCTGCCGTTTTTGATTTCGGAGGCGTCAGTTGTCTCATAGCTGTAAATGATCTTGTTTTCGGGTTCTGTGCCGATTTCGCTGATCTCCGGCACCGAGATCTCCGTGTCACTGCCGGGAACGGGCAGCGCATCCAGTGCGCGCATTCCCATCGCAGTCCGGTAGACGCCGTAACCGCTGATGCCGAGCAGCGTCAGCGCGATCAGTCCGGCGATCATCCCCTTTGGGGATTTCCGAAGCTCCTTTCCGGTCGAACGGTAATCTGCCATAATCTGTCTGATGCAGACGGCTGTCTGCAAGCTCCTTTCCGCAGTATTCGCACGGCAGGGGCAAAAACGCCGTGCAGGATTCTGTATCGAGTATCTACATTATAACATAGTTATTTTCGGTTTTTGAAGTGTTTTTTGCACACTTTGTAGAAGCTGCACAGAATATTTCTGAAAACTTGACGGAATTAACGAATATCGCATTACACAATTGACTTTTTTTGCCGTTTGTGCTATGCTGATATTAGGATTCCGGGAAGCCGTAAATCCGTTGATTTCAGAGGAAAGGGGGCGCGGATCATGCGTTGTCCGAACTGCGGCGAAGTGATAGAAACCAGACACAGCTTCTGTGTCGTCTGCGGCGCGGATCTGAAGGAAGTGCGTGAACAGGCCGTACACCGGAAGGTGATGCGGGCCGGCCGGAAGCTCCGTTCCGTTCTGAATCAGCCGGTCAGACTGCCGCGCAGACCGGCTCTGTCTGCCAAAAAGGAACAGCCTGAGCAGAAAAATCCAGCTGATACTGAAATTCCGGATGGCGCAGCCGGACATTTCGTATAACGGCAGGAATGATGCGCTTTGTGCATTATCACAAACGAAAGTCCTGAAATCTGTTGCAAATTCGTGGTAATTCACAGGTGCATTTTTCATGCTGATGTGATATAATATATGTAATAAAAGCAGCGCAGCTGCAAAAGGAAAGGATGTATGAAACATGGCAGACAATAATCTCGCACAAAAGAGCAAGGGCTTCATCGGGGAGTTCAAGGAGTTCATCTCCAAGGGCAATGTGATGGATATGGCAGTCGGTGTCATCATCGGCGGCGCATTCACCTCAATCGTGAACGCACTCGTGGATGACATTCTCATGCCGCTGATCGGCGCTCTGCTCGTCGGCGTCAACTTCCACAACCTCACCCTGACGATTCCGTGGGGCAACAAGCCCGTTCTCAACTTCGGAACATTCATTCAGGCAATCATCACCTTCCTGCTGACCGCATTTGTGCTCTTCATGATCATCAAGGCAGTCAACAAGTTCAAGCGCGACAAGGCCGCCGCTCCGGAAGAGCCGGCAAAGCCGTCCAAGGAGGAGGAGCTCCTCACCGAGATCCGCGATCTGCTCAAGGATCAGAAATAATCCTGTTTACAAACGGGCACAGCTGAAAATGCTGTGCCCGTTTTTTTACTGATTGCTTCACGATTCTCCACAACAGAATTGAACGCATAATCAGCATTATTCACAAATTTTTCACATTTTTTGATTCCGGCCGGCCGGATGCTTGATTTTTCCGCACCGGTATGGTATAATAATTTTGTGTAGGGCATACCCGCAACCTGTCCGACAGCAAGGATTACGGACAGACAGCCTGAACAGGGAAGAGGTGCATCGAAACATGAAGGGCATTATTCTGGCCGGCGGTGCCGGAACCAGACTGTATCCGAATACCATCGCAGTCAGCAAGCAGCTGCTGCCGATCTATGACAAACCGCTGGTCTATTATCCGCTCTCGACACTTCTACTGGCGGAGATCCGCGATATTCTCCTCATCTCCACGCCGCACGACATCACGGGCTACCAGAAGCTGTTCGGAGACGGCTCGCAGCTCGGCATCAACATCCGGTATGCCGTGCAGGATCGTCCCCGCGGACTTGCGGACGCCTTTCTGGTCGGTGAATCCTTCATCGGAAACGACAGTGTATGCCTTGCACTCGGAGACAATGTCTTCTACGGCAACGCGCTCACCGATACGCTCGGACGCGCAAAGCGCCGTGTCGAAAAGGGAAGCGCGACTGTGTTCGGCTATCCCGTCAAGAATCCGCGTGATTTCGGCGTCGTCGAATTTGACGAAAAGGGCAAGGTGCTTTCCATTGAGGAAAAGCCCGCAAAGCCGAAGTCCAATTTCGCAATTCCCGGTCTTTATTTCTATGACAACAATGTTGTCGAGATCGCAAAGACCATTCAGCCCTCCGCTCGCGGCGAACTGGAGATCACGGCCGTCAATCAGGTTTATCTCGATGCCGGCAAGCTCCATGTGACGCTCATGCGGCGCGGTATGACATGGTTTGACACCGGTACGCCGAAGGGAATGCACAAGGCGAGCGGCTTTGTCAAGACTGTTCAGGAACTGCAGGGTTTTTATATTTCATGTATTGAAGAGATCGCGTGGCGCAAGGGCTTCATCAGCAACGATCAGCTCCGTACGCTGGGCGAGGCGCTTTCAAAGACCGATTACGGACAGTACATTCTCTCTCTGTTGGAGGATATGCCCACGCCGACGATGGCGTCCAAGCCGGATCTGTTCCGTCTGTGAACGGAAACCGGTACTAAAACGATTGGAGAGCGGTGCGGTGCGCCGCGCAGAATACACAATGGCTGGAAAACTGATTGTGCTCGAAGGGCTGGACGGCAGCGGCAAGGGAACGCAGACGGAGGCACTTTTCCGGACGCTGGAGGAACGCGGACTGCGCGTGATGCGCGTGTCATTCCCGAATTACGGCAGCGATGCCGCAAAGCTGCTGGATGACTATCTGCACGGGACCTTCGGCAATGACCCGAACGATGTGAACCCCTACGCCGCATCGACCTTTTTTGCGATTGACCGCTATGCGAGCTTTCATCTGAAATGGAAGCAGTTTTACAATGAGGGCGGCATTATCATTGCCGACCGCTACACCACCTCAAATGCCATTCACCAGTGTGCCAAGCTCGAACAGGCACAGTGGGACGGCTTTCTGGAGTGGCTGTTCAGGTATGAATATGAGCAGCTCGGGCTGCCGGAACCGGACGCCGTGATTTATCTGCGCGTCGATCCGGAGGTCAGCCAGAAGCTGATGACCGGAAGATATGCCGGCGATGAAGGGAAGAAAGACATTCACGAGAGCAATGTCCCCTATCTGATGCAGTGCCGCCGCGCGGCGGATTACTGCACGGAACATCTCGGCTGGCAGCCGGTCGAGTGCATCGCGGACGGAGCCATGCGCAGCATTGAGGATATCCACGCAGAGGTGCTTGCGCTTGCGGATGCCGTTCTCTGAACTGAAATCTGATAAAGAGCCCCCGCCGTCCGGCGGGGGCTTTGCTGCCCTCATAGCGGGATTCTCAAGGGACACCGTCCCTTGAGCGGGGTTTGGGGCGGAGCCCCATTTCTGAATCATCGCGGAGCGATACCTTACCAGCACTGCTCATTCCTTCCAGAAACTCAGACCGCTGTCGTCTATGCCGACATCGCGTGCGCGGAAGACCGGATTCTTTCCGGCCTTTTTCTGCGCCTCGTAATCCCTGAGCGTCCGCATTGCCTGCCCGGACAGCAGCACACAGCACGGTATATTGATCATTGTCATCAGGCCCATTGTAATGTCCGCTGTCGTCCACGCAAAGTCCATCGGGATCAGGGCGCCGAGGAAAATGACGATGATACAGACCAGACGGAAGCCGAGCATGAAGTGCTTTGACGGTTCCCGCTTTTTGTTGAGATAGATCAGCGCGTTCGTCACATAGTAGAGGTTGCCCAGCAGTGTTGTAAACGCAAACAGCACCATCGCGATCGTGATGAACACCGGTCCGACGCTGCCGAAAACCGTCGTGATCGCGTTCTGCACATATTTCGCGCCGGACACGGCCGGGGAGATCTCCGCGCCGGAGGAAAGGCACATGAACGCCGTTGCGGTACAGAGCAGGATGGTGTCAATGTAAACGGAGACCGTCTGCACAAGCCCCTGCTTTGCGGGATGCGTGACATCCGCGGAGGCGGAGGCGTTCGGTGCCGAGCCGACACCGGCTTCATTGGAATAAAGGCCGCGCTTGATTCCGTAGACCATACAGGAGCCGCCCAGACCGCCGAAGATCGCGCGGAAATTGAAGGCGTCCCTGCAGATCTGCACAAACATATCCGGAATATTTGTAACATGTGCGAAAATCACGATCAGCGAGATCAGGACATAGAGAATACCCATGACCGGCACGATTTTCTCGGTCGTGCTGATGATGCGCTTTCCGCCGCCCAGAATACAGAAGCCGACTGCCAGCGCGAGAATCACGCCGATGACCGCAGGTGTCACATCCGGGTTGTAGAAGCCGTACACCTCAAAGGTGGACTGCAGATTGTAAGAACAGAGCAGCTGAAAGCCGAAGGCGTAAGTCGCGATCAGGAACACGCAGAACAGCGCGGCGATCAGCGGCGTTTTCAGCGCCTGCTCAATATAGTACGCGGGGCCGCCGTAGCAGTTTCCCTTCTCGTCCTTCCGCTTGTAGATCTGCGCGAGTGTACTCTCAACGAATGCCGAGGCCGCGCCGATGATGCACATGATCCACATCCAGAAGCAGGCGCCGGGGCCGCCCAGACAGATCGCGGTCGAAACGCCGACGATATTTCCGGTGCCGACGCGCGAGGCCGTTGAGACGATCAGTGCCTGAAAGGATGATACCTTCTGGCTGCCGGAGGGTTTTTCGGTGATCAGACGGCATGCGTCTCCGAAGAGACGGATCTGCACAAACCGCGAACGGAATGTAAAATACAGTCCGGCGGCCGCGAGAATGACGATCAGAACAGGATAATACATGATGTCATCCACTTTGTTGAGAAAATCAAACAGGCCTTGCATATTTCGGGTCCTCCGTTTCGT
>JAGDBX010000004.1 GCA_018110935.1 Oscillospiraceae bacterium | reverse complement strand
TATAGTATCGCTCCGCGATGATTCAGAATGGGGCTCCGCCCCAAACCCCGCTCAAGGGACAGTGTCCCTTGAGAATCCCGTTATGAGGACAGCAAAGCCCCCGCCGTCAGGCGGGGGCAAACTTTTCGAGTACCTCAAAAACAGTTTCGGGCGAGCCTTTCTTCGCTTGACAAATCATGCCGGCGCGTGCTATACTGATAATACAGAAAAAACTGTCAAAAGGAGAATACTGTCATGGCAGAACGCGTTTTTCTCATTGTGCTGGACAGCTGCGGCTGCGGCGAGCTCCCGGATGCCGCCGCCTACGGCGATGAAGGCAGCCACACACTCCGTTCATTGGTGCAGACCGGTCAGCTGAATGTGCCGAATCTCACCCAAATGGGACTGTTCAATATCGGCGGGATCGGCTGCGGCACGCCCGCTGAAGCACCGACCGCCGCATTCGGAAAATGCGCGGAACGCTCCCGCGGCAAGGATACTACCACCGGCCACTGGGAAATTGCCGGCCTGATCTCAACCGTTCCGATGCAGACCTTCCCGAACGGCTTTCCGGAGGAGGTTCTCGCACAGCTCCGCGCCGCGACCGGCCGCGGGATCCTCTGCAATCTGCCGTATTCCGGCACAGAGGTCATCCGCGACTACGGCAGAGAACACATGGAGACCGGCGCCCTGATCGTTTACACCTCCGCGGACAGCGTGCTGCAGATCGCTGCACATGAATCCGTCATTCCCGTCAGCGAGCTTTACACGATTTGCGAAAAGGCGCGCGCGATCATGCAGGGGGATTATGCCGTCGGACGCATCATCGCAAGGCCGTTTGTCGGCGAATACCCGAACTTCACGCGCACGGCAAACCGCCACGATTATTCCGTCAGCCCCTTTGCGCCGACGCTGCTCGATCTGCTCAAAGACGCCGGAAAGGATGTCATTTCTGTCGGCAAGATCGTGGATATCTTCAACCGGCAGGGCATCACCGAGGCGATCCGCACAAAATCAAATGACGACGGCATGGGCCGGACGATCACACTGGCCGGCAGCCGCGATTTCAACGGCTTCTGCTTCGTCAATCTCGTTGAATTTGACAGCAGCTACGGCCACCGCAACGATGTACCCGGTTACACCGCCGCGCTCAATACCTTTGACGCGCAGCTCGGTGCGCTGCTCCCGCTTCTGCGTGATGACGACATTCTCATGATCACCGCGGACCACGGCTGCGATCCGGCGACACCGAGTACCGACCATTCCCGCGAGTACATTCCGCTCCTGGTCTTCGGAAAAGCCGTAAAGCCGGTTGATCTCGGCATCCGGACGGGCTTTTCCGACATCGGGCAGACCGTTGCCGATGCGCTCGGCGTTTCTGCCGCATCACTGGCCGGCACTTCATTTGCGCGGGAAATCGGCATCGGCGGTGAATCGGCATGAACATCAGACCGTATGTCCCCGGCGATTTTGACGCAGTCAGCAGTTGGATCCCGGACGAGCGCACCCACGCGATGTGGAGCGCGAACCGGTTCCGCTTTCCGCTCACGCGTGAGAATTTTGAGCATACACTGGAACAGCACGCCGGAACATCCGGCGACAGACCGTTCGTCGCCGTCTCGGATGACGGAACGGTCACCGGTTTTTTCTGTTATTCGCTGAACGCGGAGAACAAAGAAGGTATGCTGAAATTCATCGTCGTGAACAGTGAACTGCGCGGGCGCGGCATCGGGCAGGAAATGCTGCGGCTTGCTGTGAAAAACGCGTTTGAAACCGGTGCGGAATCCGTACAGCTGATGGTGTTCCCGCAGAATATCAGAGCAAAAAACTGCTATGAAAAAGCCGGATTCACCGAACGGCGGACAGAAACCGGAGTATTCCGGTATGGAAATGAGCTGTGGGATCGCTGCAATATGGTGATACAGAAAACAGATACCGAAGAGGTGTGAAATCATGAGGCGAACCGCATTTCTGACAGCTGTACTGGCGGCAGCACTCTGCTGTCTTCCGGTTTCCGCAGAGGAGACAGAAACGCCCGCGGGTGACATCAACAGGGACGGCGTCACGGACGCGGCGGATGCCGGACTGCTCGTGTCATATCTGCTCGCGGAGGACATTCCGGAAAACATTGCCGCTGCCGACATGAACGGGGACAAACAGCTGGACGCCCGCGACCTGACCATGCTGAAGCGCCTGATGGTTCCGGGAAAAGTCCGGATCAACGAGCCGAAAGGGACTGTGCATCACGGAGAGGCGACATTTTACGGCGGCGGCTATGAGGGCGGCTGTGCGATGCTTGATCCTGTTTCGACCGATTACTGGATCACGGCGATGAATCTGACAGATTACAACTGCGCAGAGCTGGCGGGCGCGTATCTCGAAGTAACAGGCGAGCTCGGCACGATCAATGTACTGGTAACAGACCTGCTGCCTGAGGGAAAAAAGGGCGACCTTGATCTGTATGTTGACGCGTTTCCGCTGATCGCGCCGGCAGAAAAGGGCCGCGTGCCGGTCTCCTGGAAGATCATTCCGCTGGATACCGCCGAGGATGAGCCGCTGTACTACAAATACAAGGATGGCAGCAGTGCGTTCTGGTGCGGCGTGCAGGTGCGCAATCACCGCTATCCGATCGAGACGCTGGAATATCTGAACGAAGACGGTGAATTTGAGCAGCTGACGCGCCGGAACTACAATTATTTTGAGAAGCAGTCGGGGCTCGGCGAGGGGCCGTTCACTTTCAGAATCACGGATATTTACGGACAGACTGTGATCGACGAGAACATTCCGTTCACGCCGGACGAGATTCAGAAAGGCCATGTGCAGCTCCCGCTTTAAGCGGTATCGCTTCGCGATGATTGATAATGGGGCTCCGCCCCAAACCCCGCTCAAGGGACGGTGTCCCTTGAGAATCCCGCTTTGAGAACACAAACGCCCCCGCCGTCAGGCGGGGGCTACCTTTCGGGAAGCAGATATTAAAGTTTTGGTCGAGCTTTTTCAAAAGCTCGCGGGAGGCCGGAGGCGGCGCCCTCATGCTCAATCCGCCGGAAACAATTGATCTGCAAGCTGAT
>JAGDBX010000019.1 GCA_018110935.1 Oscillospiraceae bacterium | reverse complement strand
GTCGCCCTTTTGAAACCTGTAAACGCACGGTCACTCGTCGCGACTGCCGTCGCTCCTACGTGCTGCGGGCGGCTGCGAGTCGCTCTGCGATTCGCTTGGGGGAGCCCTCTATCGCAGGGCTCCCCCCTCGGCAAAACGATCCACCGGATCGTTTTGCTCGATTCCCCCTTTCGGAGCTCCTTCGTATGATAGGGGTGTTTCGCACTCTGCGGAGTGCGACGGGGGCTCTGCCCCTCGACCCCGCAAGCCTTTGAAAAGGCTTGACCGAAACTTTTATTATGGGCGCATGAAAAGATTGCCCCCGCCGTCAGGCGGGGGCTTTGCTGTTCTCATAATGGGATTCTCAAGGGACATCTGTCCCTTGAGCGGGGCATGGGGCGGAGCCCCATTCTGAATCATCGCGAAGCGATACCTTCTTCGCCTGAAAGCCGCTGCTTTACATTTTTCGCACAGCGTGGTATAATGGTTTTGTCAGTGCTGCCTGACCGGCGCGTATGCGATCAGACGGTTCAGCCGGTTTCCGGCGTATCATCATCGTTATTATGGATAATAGCCAATATACTTGTCCAGCCAGTATCCGGCAAGGGTCAGCTCTGGCGGCGGACCCGCATCACGGACTGCGCTGTAATCCGGCTCCGTGAGGTTCCCTTCTGTTAGGATATCGCTTCTGCAGGCGCTGACTCTCGCCGCCTGACCGTCTCGGATCTCGGCCATGAAGTACAGCTTTTTCTTCCAAAGGTTGTCCATCATCTCCACAGTGACCGCTGACACACCGTCATTCGTCAGGTAGGTCAGGGTCTGCGTCTTCGGGTCATATTCCGCACGGTAGAATCCGTTTTTCAACGGGTTTTCCGCATGAAAGGAACAGTACGCGTCGTATGTCCCTTCCGTCATACCTGCACCGATATCGGTCAACAGTGTATCCGTCAGATTGGCAAGCACTTTTGCAGCGGTGCGCACATCACCCACATATGATTTCTGGCAGGAGTTTCTGACCTCGATCAGAAAGAGCGGCACAGCGGCGAGCAGAACGCCGCACGGAATCAGGATTTTTCTCTTTTTCATTGCAGTTCTCCCTCAGATATCTCTGAACACCAGCCGGTACGGCTGTTCGGACACCGTGTTCATGCGGTTTTCCCAGCCGCCGTCGTCCCGGAGCATTCTGCATTCTCCGCCGGCTGTTATCTCACCGGACGCACTGTCCGCGTCGATGTGCAGATCAAATTCCGCAACCTTCCACCATGTAAATGAAACCTCGACCGTCACCGGCGGCAGCGAGCTCTCCTCCGGCTGCACTGTGAAGATATGCCAGTTCGGATCATTCTTGCCGCCCGTGTCAATCTCAATATGCTGCGTACCGTTTTGTTCCGTGACATTCAGTCCGCGGACACCGTCCTCGCTGTGTTCCGTACCGTCGCCCGCCGTGACCGTACAGGCGCAGGGCTTTCCGTCCAGCGTGACCGTCACACCTCCGGTCAGCCGCGCCCCCGAATAGGAGCCGTAGTGTATCCGTGCGCGCAGACTGTACGGCGCCTGCCAGACAATCAGCGCACCGGCTCCGGTCAGTACGGCAAGGCCGATCAGGGCAGCTTTTATTCTCTTTTTCACAGGTCATTTCTCCTCTCTTACAAATTCCAGAATGTCGCCCGGCTGGCAGTCCAGTACCTCACAGATCGCCTCCAGCGTCGTGAAGCGCACCGCCCTGGCACGGTTGTTCTTCAGAATGGACAGGTTTGCGGGGGTGATGTCGATGCGCTCTGCAAGCTCTCCGGCGGAGATCTTGCGCTTGGCCATCATGACATCGAGGTTGACAATAATCGGCATGAGACTCCGCTCCTTTCAGATCGTGTAGTCCTGTTCCTCACGCATGGCAATCGCTGTTTCCAGCAGATTCAGCATCACGCGGACGACCAGTCCTGCAAACGCCGCGATGATGCCGACGCACCGCGCGATGAACCGGAACCAGCCGAGGAACAGCCAGATTGCGGCGAGGAAAAAGCAGCACCATGAAACCAGCCGCAGACAGCGTGCGTTCTCCTCGACAAACATCTTCTGCTTTGCGATGTTGGCGAGCAGTTTCAGCAGAATGCAGAGCGCAGCAATGCCGTCCAGCAGGCTGAGATACAGGCAGATGCCCAGCACGGTGCCCGCAGGACCGCGGCCGGACAAGGCGCTGTACCAGCGCGATACCGCGGGGACGGCGAACAGTCCGCACACTGTCATCAGCAGCATGGCGGCAGTCAGCGCAAAGGTCAGAAACAGAGATTTTTCAGCGGTCCATTTGAATTTCATAGGTATTCCTCCTTTTCAGTTTTGTACCGTGATTTTAGTATAGCATATGTCTTTCTGTTTGTCAATAGGTTTTTATCGTTTTTCGATATTTTTATATCCGTTTATCAAGATATCACAGAATTGAGGTGTCCGCAGTTGGCGAAAAAAGCGAAGCATCTGCTGTCAAAACGAAGTATTCCGCTGCTCTGTGTGCTGCCCTTTGCGGCATTCGGGCTGCTGTTTCTGCTGAAAACGGCGTATATGCGGCTGATTGCGCCGTATTTACCGCCGTGCGTCATCCGGACGCTGACCGGTTACCGCTGCCCGTCCTGCGGCATGACGCACAGCGTCAACGCGCTGTTCCGCGGCGATCTGCTGACAGCGCTCCGTGAAAACGCGCTGATCCCCGCTGCCGTGCTGCTGCTGATTCTGCGGTACGCGGAGCTCTGGACGGAAGCCCTCGGCAGACCGCGGCATCTGTTCCCGCGCGGAACGCGCTTCTGGCTCTGTGTGCTTCCCGCCGCGCGGCTTTACACCGTTCTCCGGAACATCCTCTGAGCAAAAAAAACGCCCCGTACAGACTGCACGGGGCGAAGCTGTTATCATAAAGAGAGGGATCAGGGGCAGAAGTCACTGCTGTTCGGGCTTGTTTTCCTGCAGCACGACATCAATGTTCATGTCCTGTCCGCTGCGGTTGATGGTGAGCGTGATGGTATCGCCCGCCTTGAACTGATCCTTGATCGCCACCAGTTCATCGTAGGTCGAGACCTTTTCGCCGTTGATCGCGATGATGACATCGTGCACCTTGATGCCCGCGATATCCGCGGCGCTGTCCGCCACGACCTCACGCACCATGACGCCGACCGGAATGCCGTAGGCTTCCGAAATGTCCTCGGTCACATCCTTGGTGTTGACGCCGATGACCGGCTTGCCGGATACATAGCCCTTGTTGATGAGCTGATTGATGATGTCCTTAGCGTGAGACATCGGGATCGCGAAGCAAAGGCCCTCCACGCTTGCCTCATCGGCATAGCTGCTGCTGATCTTCGAGGAGTTGATACCGATGACCTGACCGTAGCCGTTGATCAGCGGACCGCCGGAGTTGCCGGCATTGATCGCGGTATCCGTCTGGATCAGATTCATGGTGTGGTCATTGATCGTGATCTTGCGGTTCAGTGCGGAGACAATACCGGTGGTGACCGAACCGAAGAGCTCGAAGCCGAGCGGGTTGCCGATTGCGACCACGAGCTCGCCGACCTTCAGGTCGTCGCTTTCGCCGAATTCAGCGGAGGTGAGCTTCTGTGTCGTATTGACCTTCAGAACCGCGATATCCTCCGCGATGTCGTAGCCGACGATCTCTGCGTCGAGATGCGTTTCGCCCTCGTAATAATCCTCGTTCAGAACGACCTGAACGGACTTTGCCTTGCCCATTTTATACTGCGATTCGGAATCGTAGATGACATGAGCGTTTGTGATGATATAGCCCTGATCCGACATGATGATGCCGGTTCCGGTCGCGGGGATCTCCTTCTCAATGGATTCCGGCTGACCCCAGCCCCAGATCGAGAAGGTCTGTCCCTTGTAGAGGAAAGTCGATGCGATGCCGACGGTTGCCGGTGTGATCTTTTCGACGATCTCCGGAATGGTGAGTGAATCGGAACGGGAAGCGGCCTTGATCCAGTTTTCCGCAGTGATCGGCTGGCTGCTGCCTTCGCCGTTGTTCAGATTGTCGGCATTCTGCTTGCTGCCGTTGTTTTCGCCCGTGTCTGCAGGCTTTTTGGTCTCCAGCGAATCGCTGACGGACGAATCTCTGCCGAAGAACTTACGAAGGGTTTCGTTTTCCGTTGCGAACTGATAGCACTGGATCGACGCGTAGGAGAGGAAGGCGATGCAGGTGAAGATCGCAAGCGCCTTCAGGCCCTTGCGGGACTTTTTCTTCGGCGGTTCGTCTCCGCCGTCCGGGCCGATGCCCGAATAGCCGGAAGATTCACTGCTGCGGGGAGAATAATAGCTGCCGCCTGTCGGGGCATCCTCACGCACGGGGCTTTCCGCGGAGCGGGAAATCAGATCGGAAGACGGCTCACTGACCGTATAGCCGTCGAAGCTGTCGCGTTTTTCGTTATCGTTAAACATCATTCGCACCTCTTTCTGTTTTCGGGAGCGGCTCTGCGTGAGCCGCCGGTTTTGCTGTTCCATGCTTTTATTATACCCCTTTGTGTGAAAAATAAATGATAGTCCTTCAAAAACGCAGTTAAATCCGTGTGGGTGTTTATTCTTTGTGTGAAGATTCTGCGGAGAACTGAACCATCCGGTGTTCACAATCCGCCCGGCCAAAAGGGCGCACGAAAAGATTGCCCCCGCCTGACGGCGGGGGCTTTGCTGTCCTCATAACGGGATTCTCAAGGGACACTGTCCCTTGAGCGGGGCATGGGGCAGCGCCCCATTATCAATCATCGCGAAGCGATACATTTTTAGGGGGAGCCCTCTATCGCAGGGCTCCCCCTCTTGCCGCTGCGCGGCAATTCACCCCTTTCGGAGCTCTTCTGATGCGGAGAGATTTCGCCGCCTGCGGGCGGCGACGGGGGCTCTGCCCCTCGACCCCGCGAGCTTTTGAAAAAGCTCGACCAAAACTTTTAATTTGTGAGCCGCGACAGAAAAGC
>JAGDBX010000175.1 GCA_018110935.1 Oscillospiraceae bacterium | reverse complement strand
CACGCCGGAGAAAACGTAAGCGCCGCCGCAATGAAGACGCTCCGTGAACGCATCCGGCAGGGTGCGGGAAAACCGTCTGCCGGCATCTGCACGGTCGCGCTTTCGGGCGGGGCGGACAGCACGGCGCTGCTCTGCTGCCTGCACGCGATGAAGGAGGAGCTCGGCCTCGACCTGCGTGCGGTGCATGTGCATCACGGCATCCGCGGCGCGGAGGCGGACCGCGACGCGGCGTTCTGCGAGGCGCTCTGCGAAAAGCTCGCTGTCCCGCTGCGGACAGTGCGCATTGATGTGCCGCGCTATGCGGCGGAGCACGGGCTTTCGACCGAAACGGCCGCCCGTCTGCTGCGCTATCAGGCGCTGGACGAGGCCGCGCCCGAGGGCGAGATCGCGACGGCGCATCACGCCGAGGACAACGCCGAAACAGTGCTCTTTCACCTGATCCGCGGCGCGGGAATGAACGGCCTGACCGGGATCCCGGCGCGGAGCGGACGGATCATCCGCCCGCTGCTGGACGCGGACAAGAAGGAGATCTTTGCCTTTCTGCTCGGCATCGGGCAGAATTACACCGACGACAGCAGCAATCAGAGCGACGACGCGGCGCGCAACCGCATCCGGCATCATCTGCTGCCGCTGCTGACCGCCGAAAATCCCGCCGCTGTGCGGCATATCTGCCGGACGGCCGTCATGCTCTCCGAGGACGAGGCACTGCTCAGCGAACAGGCACGAACGGCCGCACAGGCCTGCAAAACGGACTTTGACGGGCTTTCAGGGCTTGCCGCGTATCCCCGCCCGATCCGGATGCGGGTGTATATGCAGCGGCTGGCGGCTGTTTCACAGAGACAGACCGATCCCTCTGCCGATATGCTGCACGGGATCGACCGGATGCTCCTTGCGGGCAGCGGGACGCTGACGCTCTCGGACAGCCTTGCGGCACAGGTCTTTCACGGCGTGCTGTTCATCGGCAGACGCGGCGGAGAAGGACCGAGGACGCCCGTGCCGCTTGTCATCGGCAAAAACCGCATCGTGCCGGACTGTGTTCTGGAGGCAAAGACCGCTGAGGCCGGTGTATCACGGAATCTTCACACGGCAGACACAAGGTCTACGCTCGATCTTGATAGAATAAAAGGGGAAGCATTTTTCCGCGCACCGCTGCCGGATGACCGGATCACACTGCCGGGGCGCGGCTTTTCGGGGCTTCTCAGAAAGCGGATCCAGTCCGCTGTTCCCGCGCTGTACCGCCGGCAGCTCCACGCCCTCTATGATGAGGAGGGCTGCGTTTACTGCGAGGGTGTCGGTATTGCGGCGCGCGTCAGACCGGATGCAGACAGCCGGACGCTCCTGACGCTCCGTGTGACACGGGGCTGAGCGGCCGCTGAAGCATATATATAAACATCAAAAGGAGTGAATGTATTGGGCAAGAATCGTGGAGTCATGACCTATATCGTGGTTGCTTTGCTGTTCATTGTCGCGATCTGGGTGCTGCTGCCCTCTCTTTCGAGCAGGGAGCACACTGTCAAATACTCGGAAATCATGGCGTATTTCGACGAAAACCGCGTGACATCCTATACCCTTGATCTCGGAAACGGCGAGCTGAAGTACAAGCTGGACGGTGAGAGCAAGACGCATGTCTACGAGGTGCCGAATGTCTCGCTGTTCCTCAATGACACCGAGGATTACCGCACTGCCTACAACGAGAAGCATCCCGACGCACAGCTGGAGCAGGACTACTTCAAGGTCACGGACAATTCGTGGCTGCTGACGGTCGTGCCGACAGCCGTGCTGATGCTCATGGCGATCGTGCTCTTTGTAGTGATGTTCCGGCAGGCGAACGGGGGCGGAAAGCTCAATTCCTTCGGCAAGGCCAACATCAAGGCGGCGACCTCCGCCGGCAAGAAGGCGACCTTCGCGGATGTCGCGGGCGCGGACGAGGAAAAGGCCGAAATGGCGGAGCTCGTCGATTTTCTCAAGGATCCGAAGAAATTTGAGGAGATCGGTGCGCGCATCCCGCGCGGCGTGCTGCTGCTCGGCCCTCCCGGCACCGGTAAGACGCTGCTGGCAAGAGCCGTTGCGGGCGAGGCGGGCGTTCCGTTCTTCGCGATCTCCGGCTCGGACTTCGTCGAGATGTTCGTCGGCGTCGGCGCATCGCGTGTGCGCGACCTGTTTGAACAGGCGAAAAAGCACGCGCCTTCGATCATTTTCATTGACGAGATCGACGCAGTCGGCCGGCACAGAGGCTCCGGTCTCGGCGGCGGCCACGATGAGCGTGAGCAGACGCTGAACCAGCTGCTTGTCGAGATGGACGGCTTTGAGGACAACGAAAGCGTCATTGTCATCGCGGCAACGAACCGCCGTGACATCCTTGATCCGGCGCTGCTGCGTCCGGGCAGATTCGACCGCCAGATCACGGTCAATTATCCCGATGTCAAGGGCAGAGAGGAGATCCTCAAGGTCCACAAGGGGAAGAAGCCGATCGGCCCCGATGTCGATTTCCACGAGATCGCGAAGGATACGCAGGGCTTTACCGGTGCGGATCTCGAAAATCTGCTGAACGAGGCGGCGATCCTCGCGGCACGCGCAAACCGCCGCGCGATCATCTCCGCCGATATCGAAGAGGCGACGATGAAGGTGCTGGCAGGTCCGGAGAAGCGCTCGCATCTCCCCACTGCCCGCGACAAGCGGATTACGGCGTTCCACGAGGCGGGCCACGCCGTCACGGCATTCCACCTGAAGACGCAGGACCGCGTGCAGCAGGTCAGCGTCATTGCCCGCGGCATGGCGGCCGGCATGACATGGACGCGCGCGGACACAGAGGACAGCCACATGACGCGCACCAAGCTGCGTGAGACGATCGTCATGATGATGGGCGGCAGAGCCGGCGAGGCGACTGCGCTGGACGACATCTGCACAGGCGCGTCGAACGACATCGAGCGCGCGACAAAGCTCGCCAAGAACATGGTCATGCGCTGGGGACTTTCCGAGGCGCTCGGCCCGGTCGCTTACGGCTCCGAGAACGATGAGGTGTTCATCGGCAAGGACTTCGGCCATGTCCGCGACTACTCCGAGGAGGTCGCGGCGCGCATTGACGCGGAGGTCAGACGCATTGTCGAAGAGGCCTATGAGCAGGCGCTCTCCATTCTCCGCGAGAACCGCGAACAGCTTGACCGTCTCGCGGAATTCCTGCTTGAATACGAGAAGGTCAACGAGGATGAGTTCCTGAAGATCATGGACGGCTCGCTGACGGCGGATGTCCGCCGCGCCGAGGAGGCCGTGAAGAAGGCCAGGGAGGCGGAGCGTCTGGAGCAGGAGGCAAAGGAACAGGCCGAAAAGCAGGCCGAAAAGCCGGTCGATGACGGACTGTTCCACATCAATCTGCAGGGGCGTACCGCAGAGCAGGACAAGCCGGAAGGGGAGTCCTTTGAGGCGGAGTGATGCCCGCGTGATCTGACAGATCCCGAAAACAGCTTTCCGGCTGCGTGCAGCGCGCCCGGAGGGCTGTTTTTTCTGCGGAAACACCGGCAGAATCACGGCGGCACACTTGCATTTCAGCCGGAATTATGCTATAATGAAGGCAGCGCATGAACGCAGATTCAGCGGAACATTTCACGGAGAAAGGAGCGGACGGAATGCAGGCTATGGTTCTGATTGCAGCCTTTTCACCTGAAAACGGCTGGTTCCGGCGCTTTCTGGCGTTTTCGCTCCTGACCGGTCTTCCGCTCGCGATCCTGCTTTTCGCCGTCTGCCGCGCTGCCGGAAAGATCATCGGTCTGTTCGTGGAGCGGCTTGTCTTTCAGGCAGAATGTGCGGAAACGGTTCCCGCGGATTCCGGCACCGTGCTCTATGTCCGGTTTGCCGACAGCAGCGGGCTTTCTCACCGCGCCGCGCTCCGCGTCAGCGCGTCTGAAGCCGGTTCTCTGACGGCGGGCAGCCGCGTGAAAATCGCCGTGGACCGGGAGGCGTTCCGCATGGGCAGTTATCCGCAGACCGTGCCGGAAGCCGCGCACAGCCGCGAAGTGCTTCTTCTGCCGGAGTACCGCGCAGACCTCAGAAAGCGCTTTGTGATCACGCTGGTGCGGGAGCTTCTGATCTGTGCAGCTGCGGCGGCACTGTTCCTGATCGTCAGACATCTTTTCTTTGGCTAGTTCACAAAGGAGAACGGAAATACATGAAACAGAAAAAACAGGCCGGCGCCGCCGGTCAGCCCGCGGGGCGGATGCCTGTGATCGCGACCGTGACCGCCAACCCGGCCGTTGACTACACCGTGACCGTCACGGAGGCGATCGCCATCAACGCGGTCAACCGCACGGATGATGAGCTCATCACCGCGGGCGGCAAGGGCATCAATGTCTCGCTCGTGCTGCAGCAGCTCGGCATCCCGACAACTGTTTACGGCTATCTGGCCGGCGCGACGGGCTCGATGATCGCCGAACGGCTCCAGCGCACGCAGATCCCGACCGACTGGATCTATGTGCCGAACCAGATGACGCGCATCAACCTGAAGATCCGGCAGGAGAGCGGCATCACGGAGCTGAACGGCAGAGGTGTTTCCGTCTCGCAGAACGAAACGGATCAGCTGGTGCAGAAGCTCCGCAAATACGGCGAAAACGACTTTATCGTCTTTGCGGGAACGATCCCCGCCTCCGCGCCCGCGGACTGCTACGCCTCCATGATGGACGCGCTCGCTGATACAGGCGTGCGGTTTGCGGTCGATACGACCGGAGAGCCGCTGCGCCTCGCGATCGAAAAAAAGCCCTTTGTGATCAAGCCGAATCTGCCGGAGCTCTGCGATCTGCTCGGCGTGGAGATCGACACCTGGTGGGACGCGCTCCCCTGCGGCAAACAGCTCGTGGACATGGGCGCTGAAAATGTCCTGCTCTCGCTCGGTGCGGAGGGCGCACTGCTCTTTACGGCGGAACACCGTGTCTGGCACCTCTCCGCGCCGCACGGCACCGTGAAGAACGCGGTCGGCTCTGGCGACGCGATGCTCGGCGGATTTCTCTCCGCGTGCGCGTCCGGCCAGCCGCTGACGGAAGCGCTCCGCAGAGGTATTGCGGCGGGCTCCGCGACGGCTTTCAGCGAATGGATCGCGCACCGTTCCCAGATCGACGCGCTTCTGGCACAGCTGCCGCAGCCGACAGAGCTGCTGTGAAGATTTTTTTCAGATACCCCTTGACAAATCCGTTTTTATCGTGTATAATACATTCAAATTTTCAGAAAGGCAGGTGAACACCATGAAACACACAAGACCAATCATTTCAAGTCAATACATGAACACACGCAGGACATGGAGTTTGCCCGCAAGGACTGACTGAAGGCTTTTGCGCGGTTTTCCGCGGCTCAGATCAGAAACAGGGTGCCTCTGCGCGATGCAGGGGCACTTTTTTTGCGGGCGCTCCGGAAAGGAACGACCATGTTTGAAATCAGAGGCAAGTTCGGTTCCGCAAAGATCTTTGCGGATATCATCGAAGAAAGCGCGGCCGCGCAGATCACTGAGCTGTGCAATCAGCCGGTCAGCGAGGGCGCAAAGATCCGCATCATGCCGGATGTGCACACCGGCGCCGGCTGCACGATCGGCACGACCATGACCGTCACCGACAAGGCGATCCCGAATCTGGTCGGGGTGGATATCGGATGCGGCATGGAGACTGTGCGGCTGAGAGAGAAGCACATCGAGCTGCAGAAGCTCGACAAGCTGATCTACAAAAAGATCCCCTCCGGCTTTGAAGTGCGCGAAACGCCGCACCGCTTCGCGGAACAGTTTGACCGTTCGGCGCTGTTCTGCGGCGAAAAGATCCATGTGCGCCGCCTGATGGAGAGCATCGGCTCTCTTGGCGGCGGAAATCACTTCATTGAAGCCGATCAGGGCGAGGACGGCAGCATTTATCTTGTCATCCACTCCGGCTCGCGGCATCTCGGCGTTGAGGTCGCGCGGTATTATCAGGAGGAGGCGTACCGCCGGCTCAACAGTGCCTCGGAGGACGAGGTAAAGGCGCTGATCGCCGCGCTCAAGGCAGAGGGAAAGGAAAAGCAGATCCAGAAGGCGCTGAAGGCGCTTGCCGCCGAAAAGCGCACGGATATCCCGAAGCATCTGGCATACACGGCAGGCCGGCTTTTTGAGCAGTACATTCACGACATGAAGCTGACGCAGCAGTTTGCGGCGCTCAACCGCCGCGCCATGATGGATGAGCTGATCCGCGGCATGGGGCTGCACATTGAGGAGCAGTTCACGACAGTTCACAATTATATTGACACGGACACCATGATCCTCCGGAAGGGCGCGGTTTCGGCGCGTCTGGGAGAAAAGCTGCTGATCCCGATGAATATGCGCGACGGCAGTCTGATCTGTGTCGGAAAGGGCTGTGACGACTGGAACCAGTCCGCTCCGCACGGCGCGGGCAGGCTCATGTCCCGCAGTGCGGCAAAGGCATCGTTCACGGTGTCGGAGTTCAGAAAGCAGATGGCGGGCATCTTCACGACTTCGGTCGGGAGCGGCACGCTTGACGAATGTCCGATGGCCTATAAGCCGATGGAAGCGATTATCGGCTGTATCGGGGACACGGTTGAGATCACGGAGATCATCCGTCCGATCTACAATTTCAAGGCAGGTGATACGGAATGAAAAAGTTTGTGCCCTATGAGAAGATGAACAAGAAGCAGCGGCGTGCGATCGACAAAGCGCGGCGCGGCAGCTGGCAGGGTATTTCGCCGGTCACACGCGTGGCGGAGACGGACAAAACGCGGTATTCACGGAAAGAAAAGCACAAGAAGGGCGGCGGGGATGATTCCCTGCCGTTTTTCGTGATACCGGCGTTCTGATAATGTCCGAACTCCTGATTCCTCACTTTCCCGGCGCGGGCGAATAAGGGGGAAAGGGATAAGGAAAGGGGAGCTCGAGGGGAGAACTTTAGGGGAAAGGGGGAATAAGCCGCT
>JAGDBX010000174.1 GCA_018110935.1 Oscillospiraceae bacterium | reverse complement strand
GGTGAGTGCGATACGGAAAGCGATTGAAAGAGTCTTGAAAAAGTGTAAATACCCCCTCTGATTCTGACTGATATCGGAATCAGAGGGGGTATACTGTACATGGCACAAAAAGAGCCTTGCCGAAGAAAAGCTCTTCTAAAGCATATATCGGATTATAGCTGCTTTGGATTTACTCGCCATTTGAACAGTCTACAGGGACACTGTCCCTTGTGCGGGGTTTGGGGCGGAGCCCCATTCTGAATCATCGCGGAGCGATACCTTCTGGCCGGTCGTAATCGTCCAGAAAATGATGGGTGCTGTCTCCGTCATGATAGGAGATCAGCGTGCGGAGATTGACATTTTCCACGCTGCGAAAGATGTTCATGTCAATGGCCGGACTGACTGCACGAAGCTGCCGCAGCAGGAGCTTGATCTCCTGCCGCTTGGAATTGCTGCTGCCGTCTTCATACACCTGCCGGTTCTCGGTAAATCTGCACGCACACTGGATAAACGAAAGCCCGTTATACTGCGCCCATCGGATGATCTCATCCTCCCGCACAAGATAGAGCGGGCGGATCAGCTCCATGCCGGGGAAATTGCTGCTGCGGAGCTTGGGCATCATGGTCTGGATCTGCGAGCCGTACAGCATTCCCATCAGGATCGTCTCGATCACATCGTCAAAATGATGGCCGAGCGCGATCTTGTTGCAGCCCGCGTCCTGCGCCGCCTTGTAGAGGTGCCCGCGGCGCATCCGCGCACAGAGATAGCAGGGGTTCTGTTCAATGTTCACGACCGCGTCAAAGATCGCTGTTTCAAAAATGCGGACCGGCAGACCGAGCAGCGCGGCATTTTCTTCGATTTTTCTGCGGTTTTCAGGATTATAGCCGGGATCCATGACAATGTATTCTGCCGCAAACGGCACCTTGCTGTATTTCTGAAGGCGCTGGATGCATTTGGCCATGAGCATGGAATCCTTGCCGCCGGAGATGCAGACCGCAATGCGGTCTCCCGGCCTGATCAGCTCGTAATCGCGGATGCCCGCCAGAAATTTCGTCCAGATCGTGCGGCGGAATTTCTTGACGATGCTCTCCTCCGCGCTGACGGAATACTCCATATCCTGCGCTCCTTTCATTCAGTTCCAACGGGTATTATACCGGAAATTACGGGATTTGTCAAGGCGGGACGGACGCTTTCTCCGGAAACTCCCGCCACATTTCTGAAAATTTAAAGAAAGCCCTTTACTTTTACAAGCTAATGTGCTAAAATATAAGAGTACAGACTTTTCTGCTCTTGAAAAAGGAGGCATCCCCATGTTCAAACCGCTTGACGCATCCAATCTGAACGATCTGTATCAGGCTTTTTCTGTTCTGAAAACACCGGAAGAGGTGTCCATGTTCCTGCAGGATCTCTGCACGCCGCAGGAGCTTGTCGCGATCGCACAGCGCTATCAGATCGCAAAGCTGCTCTCTGAGGACTGCCGCTATTCCGAGATCGTCGCCAAAACCGGCACAAGCACCGCGACCATCAGCCGCGTGAACCGTTCGCTGAGCATGGTCAGCTACGGCGGATACGCCATTGTCTTTGACCGGCTGAAGCAGGCGGAAGAGGCGGAAGACAGCAGCGAAAAATGAGCAGCTACGGCACCTTTGCGCAGTATTACGACCGTCTGACGCAGAATGTCCGCTACGCGGAGCGTGCCGGCAGGCTGAACGGGCTCATCGGGAAATGGCAGCGTCCGGATATGCCGGAAAGGATTCTGCTCGACTTAGCCTGCGGCACCGGCTCCCTCACAGAGGAATTTGCGCGTCTTGGCTGGGATGTCATCGGCATTGACAGCTCGGCGGAGATGCTCAGCGAAGCGCTGGACAAGAAATATGACAGCGGACTGCCTGTGCAGTATCTGCAGCAGGATATGCGCAGGCTTGACCTTTACGGCACCGTTGCCGTGACGGTCTGCGCGCTGGACAGTCTCAACCACCTGCCGTCCGCGGACGCGCTCAGGCAGGTCATGGAGCGCGTCAACCTGTTCTCAGAGGCAGGCGCGCTGTTTTTGTTTGATCTTAATACGGCGTACAAGCACCGAAAGGTTCTCGCGGACAACGCTTTTGTCTACGAGCTTTCCGACGCGGTCTGCGTCTGGCAGAATGCGCTCAGCGACACCGCGCCGGAGTATCCCGTGACGATCCGGCTGGACTTTTTTGAACAGCTGGACGGAAACAAATACCGCCGCAGCAGCGAGGAATTCACGGAGCGGGTCTGGCAGCCGGAAGCCGTAAAGGTGCTGCTTGCCGAAACCGGCTTCACGCTGCTGGAACTGCTGGACGGCGATACATTTGCAGAACCGTCGGAGACCGCACAGCGGCTGCTCTATATTGCGCGGGCCGCAGGCGGGCAGCAGATGCGGAGAGAGGATATGCCGGAATGAACGCACTGATTCTCAACTGTTCCCCTGTGCGGGACGGCGCAACCGCTGAAATCGTCCGCATTGTTTCTCAGGCGGTTTCTGCGCGGATGCAGACAAAATGCGTCTGTATTGATGATTATGATTTCCGGTTCTGCAAAGGCTGCCGGCGCTGCCATGAAACTGCGGAATGTATCATTCCGCCGGACGGTGCCGGCCTGCTGATAGAGGAATTTGCGGCAGCGGATGTGATCGTCTGCGTGTCGCCTTCTTATTGGGCGGATATTCCGGGGCAGTTCAAGGCGTTCATCGACCGCTGCACGCCGTGGTGCAATACGCATGAGCCGCACAAATCCCTTCCGGCCGGCAAAAAAGGCTATGCAGCCGCGCTGCGCACCGGGCCGAACCGAAAGGAGTGCGAGCGCATCATCGGCAGCATCGAACATTTTTACGGGCATCTTGAAATCGAATGCTGCGGCAGTCTCTGCCTGACCGGCATTGAAACCAAAGATGATCTCAGCGGCAGAACGGCTGAAATCGAGACGTTCTGCGCGAAAATCAATGGGAGTGACATCACATGAACGGCGTTTTGAAGCGTTATTTATCTGCGGACGGCTCTGTCGTCTGCTCTGTGCTGGACGGCACCGGCATGATCGCCGAAATGGAGCGCATCCACAAGACCTCAGCGGTCTGCACTGCGGCGCTCGGCCGTCTCTCCATGGCGGCATCGCTGATCGGCTACGGGCTGAAGAATCCGGACGATTCCGTCACCGTTCGCATTGAGGGCGGCGGTCCCGCGGGCGTTCTGCTCGCTGTCGCCGACTATCACGGCAATGTCAAGAGCTATTTGGACGAACCGGTCATTGAGCTGCCGCTCAACAGTGCCGGGAAGCTCGATGTCGCGGGCGCGGTCGGCACGGACGGCACGCTTTTTGTGATCAAGGATATGGGGCTCAAGGAGCCGTATTCCGGCCAGACGGCACTCGTTTCCGGCGAAATCGCAGAGGATGTGACGCAGTATTTTGCCGAAAGCGAGCAGATTCCTTCTGCCTGCGGGCTCGGCGTGTTGGTCAGCCCCGACCTGACTGTGAAATGTGCAGGCGGTTATCTGATCCAGCTGCTGCCCTTTGCGCCGGAAACCGCGATCGCACAGCTGGAACAGAATCTGGCTAGCATCACATCTGTCACGGCGCTGCTGGAAGAAGGTCTGACAGCGGACGATATTGCGAAAAAGCTGATGAACGGCCTTGACGCGGAGCTGCTGGATGAATCGGAGCCCGCCTATCGCTGCGACTGTTCCAGAGAGCGCACGGAGCGGATGCTGCGCTCGCTTGACGACAACACGCTGCGGGAAATGGCGGAAGAAATGCCGGAGATCGAGGTCTGCTGCCATTTCTGCGGTGCGAAGTATGTGTTCACACCGGAGGAAGTATCGGCCATGCGCCGGAAGCCTGATACAGCGGGAAACACGCCTGATAGTTAACAAATTATAAAATATAAAAAAGCGGGGATTTATACTTGACAAATCCCCGCTGATGCTGTATAATAATAGGGCACTGCATCGGCAGCTGCTCTGAAAAGGGAGCATAGCTCAGCTGGGAGAGCATCTGCCTTACAAGCAGAGGGTCACAGGTTCGAGCCCTGTTGTTCCCATTTCTGGCCTGGTAGTTCAGTTGGTTAGAACGCCGCCCTGTCACGGCGGAGGTCGTGGGTTCGAGTCCCATCCAGGTCGCTTATTTCATGCGGATTTAGCTCATCTGGTAGAGCGCCACCTTGCCAAGGTGGAGGTAGCGGGTTCGAGCCCCGTAATCCGCTTCACGGCGCGATAGCCAAGTGGTAAGGCAATGGTCTGCAACACCGTGATCACCAGTTCAAATCTGGTTCGCGCCTCTCAGAACGGGATACTTTCGGGTATCCCGTTCTTTGTTTTGCACGCCGTTTGCATTTTCCGCATGATTATGCTATACTATATACAGAATAACAGCGCAACGATCTCAGAAAGGAGGCGCTGTCATGACCTTACTCCGCATCACCCCACCTGCCCCGGTGCAGCTCGCGCTCGAACGGCTGACCTCGGCCGGCTATTCGGCCTATATCGTCGGCGGCTGTGTCCGCGATGCCCTGCGCGGGGAAATCCCGCATGACTGGGACTGTACGACATCCGCGCGGCCGGAGCAGGCAGCAGCCTGCTTTCCGGATTATCATGTTATCGAAACCGGACTGAAACACGGCACGATCACGGTTGTCATTGACAGAATGCCGATCGAGATCACGACTTACCGCATCGACGGCAGCTATGCCGATCACCGCCGTCCCGATTCCGTCACCTTTACCGACCGGCTGGAGGACGATCTTGCCCGGCGAGATTTCACCGTCAACGCAATGGCCTATCACCTCGCGCGCGGCCTGATCGACTGCTGGCACGGCGCGGATGACCTCAAAGCCGGCAGGATCAGCTGTGTCGGCGATCCCGCGGCACGCTTTGAGGAGGACGGGCTCCGCATCCTGCGTGCGATGCGCTTTGCTTCCGTGCTTGGCTTTGCGATTGCGCCCGCGACCGCGGACGCTGTTCACGAAAAAAAGGAACTGCTGCACCACATCTCCGCGGAGCGCATCCAGACAGAGCTGACAAAGCTGCTCTGCGGCCGCGACGCGGAGCGTGTGCTGACGGAATTCTCCGATGTGCTGTTCACGGTCCTGCCGGAGTTAGCCCCGATGCTGGGTTTTGACCAGCATAACCCGCATCACGATTACGATGTCTGGATTCACACGCTGAAAACAGTATCTGCCGTTCCGCCGGAGCCGGTTCTGCGCTGGGCGGCACTCCTGCACGATTCCGGCAAACCGCACATCTTCACGCAGGACGAGCGCGGCGGGCATTTCTACCGGCACGCGGAAGTCTCCGTACAGATCGCGCAGAAGGTGCTCAAGGCGCTCAAAACAGACCGGAAGACATACGATCGCGTGCTGCTGCTGACTGAAATGCATGACATGGTCTGGAACGGCACAGAAAAGCAGATGAAGCGCACAGTACGCAGAATCGGCGCGGATGCCGTCAGAGAGCTTCTGCTCCTGCACCGGGGCGATGTCAGCGCTCAGGCAGAAATCCACCGTGCGGAACGCACAGCTGAAGCAGACCGGCTGATCGGAATGCTGGATGAACTGGTCAGTGCCGCGGTGCCGATGACGCTCAGAGATCTTGCCGTTACGGGCGGTGATCTGCTCAGAATCGGATTCCCGCAGGGCAGAGAGATCGGCCGATGTCTCAACGCGCTGCTGGACAGGGTGACGGACGGAAGTCTGCCGAATGAATCTGACGCGCTGCTGAAAGCGGCGAAGGAAATCAGAAAGGAGCACGAAAATGGAGCTTTTTGAAGCAATCGGTTCACGCCGTTCCTACCGCGGAAAATACGCGGATTCCACTGTCCCGCGGGAGCATCTGCGGCAGATCATGGAGGCGGGACTTGCGGCACCCTCCGGCTGCAACAAACAGACGACATTCCTGATCGGCGTGGATGACCGCGCCCTGCTGCGTGATCTGCTTGATATGATGGATCCGCCGACCTGTGCAACCGCTCCCGCGGCGATTCTCGTGCTGACAAAACGCCGGATCGCCTACACGGACGGAAACGGTCATCCCCGCTGCTATGCCGTGCAGGATTACGCGGCGGCAATTGAGAATATGCTGCTGGCGATCACAGCACTCGGATATGCAAGCTGCTGGATTGAGGGACACATCACGGATGCGGACGAGCAGGGCAAACACATGGCTGAGCGGCTGCAGGTCCCGCCGGAATACGATCTGATCTGTATTCTGCCGGTCGGCGTACCGGTTGAGGAAATGAAGCTGCCGCGCAAGCGAGCGTTCGCTGAGCGCGCGTGGTTCAACGGGTTCGTCACTGCGGAGTGAACAGGGTATCGCTCCGCGATGATCATAATGGGGCTCCGCCCCATGCCCCGCTCAAGGGACAGTGTCCCTTGAGAATCCCGCTTTGAGGACACAAAAGCCCCCGCCTGACGGCGGGGGCTTTCCTGTCATCTGTACCGTTTACAGCCGGAGATCAATAGATTGCCTTAAAATCGTCAACCTTCCAGACACCGTCTGTATAAACCAGCTTGAAATCATGAAGATTGGTGTTGGAACCGTCCATCGTCATATCAAATTCCGGGAACCACTGTGCGCGGACCTCATATGTGAGTGAATTGTCCGTGCGTTCCTTCAGCTTTTCAGGAATCGCATATTCCAGCGCAACATTGTCGCCGTATCCGGTCATAACCCAGACCGCGTTGTTTTTCTCAACATAGAGCTGATCAAAATCATCCTGCGTACCTGCCGTAAACCAGCGGTGATAGTCGGTGCGGATCTTTTCGATCGTCAGGCCGTCCGGCTTTACGCGTGCAAATCCCTCAGAGTCGTATTCTTCGGTCAGGCCCTGCGCCTGCAGTCCGCCCTCCCGCCTGTAAATCATATCGAGCCGTTCTGCCTGATAATAGAACAGAACTGCCATGGCACCGATCTCCTCACCGGTGAGCTGACTAAGCGGGATCGAGCACTGTGCGTTGACATATTCCGCGAGGACATAGCCCTCCTGTCCGTTCGCATTGACACGGAGCCAGCGATTGTTGTAATCTGTGACAGAATCGTTTGCGGTAATGCCAGTGATTTCAAGCTTCGAGCCGTTTTTGAGCTTTGCCAGCTTCTCGGAAGCAGTGCCGGGCTTTTTGCGGAGATTCAGACCGTCAGAGGCATAAACTGTGCCGGTGCATCTCAGCTGTGCGACATAACCCTCTGTCAGTGTGCCGATGCTGTCCAGCCAGTCATCGCGGCGCGCCTGCGGAGCGGTCGATGCGGTTGTGACCGTCGTGCTTTCCGTCAGCGCGGCATCAGTAGTCAGCGCGGCGGACTGCTCTGTGGTCAGTTCGGTTTCAGAGGTCAGCTCCGAACCGACGGTGGTTTCGGTCTGAGTAACCGCAGAATCTCCGGTAACGGAGCTCTCTGCCGGCGTACTGTCGGCATTCCCGCCGCATCCGGTCATGGAGACAGCCGTCAGAACCGCCGCGATTGCCGCAGAGATCAAATGCTGCTTTCGTTTCATAATCATACTCCTTGTATTGTAGTGTCGTTGCAGCGCCCGTTCCCGTGCCTGCTCCACACCGTATTATACCACATCAAGCCGCGCCGTGTCAATCCCGTCCGGCCGCTGTACGGACAAAAGGCACCTGCATTCGCAGGTGCCTTTTGCATGGGGGTCATACTTCATCCCGGGAGGGAAATTGTTAGCGCTGTGGTGTGACTTAATCCCAGACTGTGTCGTATTTCTTGTGAGCCTTCAGTTCCTTGTTATGGAACTTGAACATCTCAGAAACGGTAACGACTGCATAGCCGTTCTGCTTCAGCCACGGGCAGAGCTGCTCAACTGCGGCTGCTGTGGTGTCATAATTCTCGTGCATGAGAACGACACGGCCGTCGAGCTGGTTGCTCTGTGCCTTCTGCTGAATGCCGCCGACGATGCTGCCAGTCGAAGCATTGTTCCAGTCCTGCGTATCATGACCGCAGTTCGGAGCCGGGCCGCCGATCGCGTTCAGGATCGTCTGGCTGCACTCGAGGAACGGAGGACGCGTGCAGTACTCACGGTCTTCGCCGACGAGTCTGTCCAGAGCCTGCTTGCATCTCAGATACTCGTCCTTCGCCTGCTGCTCGCCGTAATTCTGCCAGTGCGGATGCGACCAGGTGTGGTTCGCAACCTCAAAGCCGCGCTTTTCTGCTTCCTTGACCTCATTCTCGTTGCTGGCGATATGCTCGCCCCAGTAGAAGAAGGTTGCGTGGAAGCCGTTCTTGGTCAGCTCGTCCTGAATCTTCGCAGCAGCTCTGCCCGAGCCCTGGTTGGCCGGGAACGGACCGTCGTCGAAGCTCAGTGCAACGACCTTGGAGGCGTTGATCCAGCTGGTATCTGCAACATGCGTCCACTGGCCCGGAATACGCTGGAGCTTTCCGCTGCCTTCAGTCGTGGTCGTCGTCGTGGTCGTGGTTGTCGTGGTTGTCGTGGTGCGGGTATGCTCACCGGTGACGAACATCCGCTTCAGCAGCGTCAGGTCGATCGCGTTGATCGTGCCGTCGCCGTTCATGTCTGCCGTGTCGGTGTTGATATCGGCGGTGCTCTTTGCGAGCAGGAAGTTGACCATTGCGGTCAGGTCGGAAGTATTGATCTTTTCGTCGTGGTTGACATCGCCCTTGCGGTAGGAGGACGGAATGGAGGACTGGATCAGGTCGACATAGAAGTCGTCCTTGTCGTTGCCGGTCGTCTCAACATAGAGTGCCATACCGGTCGCGCCTGCCGGGATCGTATAAGCCGGATTGGAAAGAATCGTCCACTGTCCGCTCGGAACCATCTGCGTCACGATCTGATCGTAGACCTTGTCACTGGCGCCGTTGTACTCAAGAGACATCTGCATGGTGATTGCCGCGCCGGAATTCTGCTTGACTGCGCAGGAGAACTCATAGGTATCGCCGGCGTTCCAGTTGCCCGCCATGGACAGAACCGGGCCTTCCCACGATTCAGAACGGTTGCTGCACTTCAGGCAGTAATCGCCGTCGTAAGCGTCCGTGCTGTCACGCGTGACCGTTTCGCTTGAGCGCGCGCCGAATCCGTCGAATCCGCTCTCGAACGACGCCTTCAGGATCGACTGCCCCGCAGTGACCGGTGACGGCATCGTCACAACAACGGATGACACCAGAACAGCCGCGCAGACTGCCCGGGCGGTATGCCGTTTCAGACTTACCATTTTCATTTTGAATTACCCCTTTAATTGAATATATTTCCGGCCTCCCGTTAGACCGGATGATCAGCGCAGAGCGCTGACTTTAAATTCAGGCGGGCCTGCACACTGAATGTTCATACCCGCCTGAATTTCTTTATGAGTTGTTTTCTCTCTGTGTTGATTCGTCTGTATACCCGCGGACAGAAAAACGCGGGAAAAAGAAGAGTGGAGCGCCGAGTCGGGAGGGTGGTCCGTTCCCGACGCTGCCACTTAGGGGGAACGTTATTGATGCAGCCATGCTGCGGAACCGGTATCGGTTCAATGTGCCAAAAGTTGCGCCGCGATAATCAAAAATTGCGATTCGTTTCAGAACCCGTCATTTTCTTTCAGGCATTTCGCCTTTTCCCTATGGTATGATTGTAACATAGATTTTGTCAAAATGCAAATAGGATTTGTTGAATAGATGCTATAGGAAAAAACTTATAGTAAACGGCTCTATTTCAATTACGCTTCGTATATTCCAGCGCTGCCGCTCTACAATCCGTTGAATATATCGGCAATAACATCATATTTTAGGCAAGATCGTCTATATTTTTGGTCGGATACTGTCTTTGAAATAGGGAAAACCCTATATGCAGATGTTACCTTTCCCAAACACATCCGGTCAGTTTTCAAAACCGCAATTTTCAGAGAGAAATCCCCGTTTGCACAATAATTGAATTGTGATCCGCCGCAAAGCAGACGGTCCCGTCCAGATCGGTGCGGAAAATCTGACAGCCGGCATCGCGGAGACGGTTCAGCGTCTTTGGCGCGGGATGCCCGTAATCATTCACCGCCGCTACGGAAATCGCGGCGTATTTCGGCCTTGCCGCGGCCAGAAACGCGGCAGAGGTCGCGTGGCTGCTGCCGTGGTGCGCGGTCTTCAGCACCGTGACCGGCCGGATCAGCCCTTCCCGCAGGAGCGCCTGCTCCCCGGCCTCCTCCAGATCACCCGTGAACAGAAACCGCACATCGCCGCAGGTCAGCAGGCAGACAAGTGAGCAGTCGTTCAGCCCGTCAAACGCACTGTTGTCGGTGCAGAGAAATGTCAGCTCCGCTGCCCCAAGTGAAACGGTTTCGCGGCAATCCGGCT
>JAGDBX010000173.1 GCA_018110935.1 Oscillospiraceae bacterium | reverse complement strand
TTTTCGTGCGCCCATAATAAAAGTTTCGGTCAAGCCTTTTCAAAGGCTTGCGGGTTCTTAGGGCAGAGCCCTAAGTCGCCGCCCGCAGGCGGCGAAACACCCCCGAATGAGGTATCGCTCCGCGATGATCTGTAATGGGGCTCCGCCCCAAACCCTGCTCAAGGGACAGTGTCCCTTGAGAATCCCGTTATGAGGACAAAAATGCCCCCGCCGTTCGGCGGGGGCATCTGTTTTTATGCGTGATCTGTCAATATCTGCCGGAGACATTCAGCGCTCCGACATCGGCACATAGTCCTGCCACGGCTGCACTGCGCGGTATGCCGGACGGATGATCTTGCTTGCGCCGAGCAGCTCCTCCAGCCGGTGTGCAGACCAGCCGGCGATCCGCGCGATCGCGAAAATCGGCGTAAAGAGCTCGTTCGGAAGCTCCAGCATCCGGTAGACAAGGCCGGAATAAAAGTCCACATTTGCGCAGACACCCTTATAGATGCGGCGCTCCTCGGCGATGACCTCCGGCGCAAGGCGCTCAACCAGTGAATACAGCGCAAACTCCTTGTCACGCTGCTTTTCTTTGGCGAGCTGTCCCACAAAGCTGCGCAGGATCGTCGCTCTCGGATCGCTGTGCGAATAGACCGCGTGCCCCATGCCGTAGATCAGGCCGGAGCGGTCAAATGCCTCCTTGTGCAGCAGTCTGCGCAGATAGTCGCCGACCTCATCTTCATCAGTCCAGTCGTGAACCTGCCGCTTCATATCGTCAAACATCTGCACGACCTTGATATTTGCGCCGCCGTGCTTCGGCCCCTTGAGCGAACCGAGCGCAGCCGCCATGGTCGAATAGGTGTCGGTTCCGGAGGACGAGACGACATGGACGGTGAAGGTCGAATTATTGCCGCCGCCGTGTTCCGCGTGCAGCACCAGTGCGAGATCGAGCAGTGTCGCTTCAAGCCTTGTGAACTTCCGGTCGGCACGCAAAAGGCTCAGGATGCTTTCGGCAGGAGAGAGCGTCAGATCCGGCTGATGCAGGAACAGGCTCTGGTCATTTTTGTAATAGCGGAAGGCCTGATAACCGTAAACCGCGATCGACGGGAACTGCGCGATCAGCTGGATGCACTGGCGCAGCACATTCGGGATCGAGGTGTCATTCGGCGAACTGTCGTAGGAATAGAGCGCAAGGACACTTTTGGCCAGTGTGTTCATCATATCGTCGCTCGGCGATTTCATGATAACATCGCGAGTGAACGAAGGCGGAAGTGTCCGGCAGCTGCGGAGCAGACGGCTGAATTCGTCGAGCTGCGGCTGCGTCGGGAGCTGGCCGAACAGGAGCAGATAGACGGTCTCCTCATAGCCGAACCGCTTTTCGGAAATGAAGCCGTTGACGAGGTCTTCGATGTGATAGCCGCGGAACAGGAGCTGTCCGTCGCCGAGCTCGGTTTCGCCGTTGATCTCCTTGCCGGGGATGATCTGGCTGACATTGGTCAGGCCGGCAACAACGCCTTTTCCGTTGATGTCGCGCAGACCGCGCTTGACATCGTACTGTGTGTAGAGTTCCGGCTCAATATGATAATTGGCACGGCAGATCTGCGCAAGCTCTTCTGCCTTGGATTCGATTGCAAAGCGTCTCCAATCGCTCATTTCCTGCTCCTTTCCCGCCGGTGATACAGCACGCGGCAGGCGTAATTCTGCCTGCCGCACATCAGCACCGGCTGATCTGTTGCAACTCTTTATCAGTCAATTTCTGCGTTCTTCAGCGGATCGTTATATTCCATTCTGCTAATACCAACAGTATACCATAAAAAAAGGCGCTTGTCAAGAGTATCCGCGCACGCACGCGGGATATCCGTCCTCCGACGGCGCGCTTTTTCGTTGACATTCTCCTGCCTTTATGGTATAATAATCTTAACTGAAAACCGCAGGAATCTGTCATATAAGGAGAGTCGTTTTATGCCGTTTTTCAAGCGCGACCGGCTGCGCACAGCTGAAACCGGAGATACCGGAAAGTCCGGGCTCCGGCGTCAGATCTGTATCTTCACGATGCTCTGGCTGGTCTTTTTCGTTCTGATCTATCTGCCGCCGTTTATCCGTTCCGGCTTCATTCTGGGCGGTGACGGCCGCTCCATGTATTACCCGACGCTGGTCAATTTCAGACGGAGTATACTCCAGTTCGGGCAGAGCGTGAAGGACGGGCATCCCGCCTTCCCGATGATGAACTTCAATTTTGCCTTCGGTGCGGACAATACGACAAGTATGGCTTTGTTTTTCGGCCTGCTGCCGTATTATCTTTTCAGTCTGCTGATGCCGGTATCGTGGCTTCCTGCGTTCATGACGGTATCTGTTTTCCTGACGGACTATCTGGCCGGACTCGCGTTTCTGCAGATGTGCCGGCATTTCGGAAACGATTCGCCCTGGAACGGCATGATGGCCTTTGCCTAT
>JAGDBX010000172.1 GCA_018110935.1 Oscillospiraceae bacterium | reverse complement strand
TGTCAACAAACTGAAAAATGAACCATCAAGGAGGTACCGCTATGAACCGAATCACACTCCGACACGCGCTGAAACGCATCGGCGCAGGCATGACGGCAGCCGTCACAGGCGCTGTGCTGCTGCTGCAGATCCCGACAGCAGCCTTGGCCGTTGACGACACCGAAGGCACGACATCAGGCGGCTTCGACTACACGATCAAAGACGGTGTTGTGACGGTCACCGGCTACTCCGGCGAGGACAGGGAGACCGTCACGAAACTGACTGTGCCGAAGACGATCAGCGGCATCGCGGTCACCAAAATCGGCAGAAACGCTTTTTCGGACATGAAAGCGCTCTCATCTATCAAGCTGCCGGACGGACTGGAAAAGCTGGAGGACAATGTCTTCTGGGGCTGTGAAAGCCTCAAGGAGCTGACGCTCCCGAAGGGGATGCCGCGGGATTCGATCGCAAGGTATTCCTATATCGGCGGCTGGGGCTCGACCTTCCGCGAGAGCTACATCGAGAAGATCATTTTAGAGGACGGTGCGCAGTATGTGCCGACGAACCTCTGCTACGGTGCCGGACATCTCCGCACGGTCATCATCCCCGACACGGTCACCGAGATCGGCGCCAGCGCGTTCCAGTGCGAATCGGTCACAGAGATCGACCTGCCGGACAGTGTGCAGATCATCGGCAGCGATGCATTCAAAAACTGCGGCATCACTTCGATCACGCTTCCAGAAGGACTGACGCAAATGGGCAGCTGCGTCTTTGAGGGCTGCAAGGGCATCACCGAGCTGACGGTTCCCTCGACGCTCACAGAAGCGAAGTATGCGCTTGCCGTCTCCAGTATCGAAACGCTGACCGTCGCAGACGGCATGGAGACACTGCCCGAACGCCTTGCCCAGAAGGATTCTGCGCTGCGCACCGTGCATCTGCCGCGCAGCGTGACCGGGCTCGGCTACGGCACTTTCGCAGAAAGCGGCATCACGGAATTCACCCTGCCGAAGCAGGTCGTGTCCGGGGACAGCTGCTTCGGCGAAAGTGCGCTGGAGGCGCTCTCCTTTGAGGACGGACTGGAGATCATCCCTGCAAAGATGTTCAGAACAGCAAAAGCACTGAAAACAATCAGCTGGACTCCCGATATCACGGAGATCGGCGAGGACGCATTCCAGTACTGCAACGGACTGGAAACGGTCGAGATCCCCGACACCGTACAGACCGTCGGCTTCAGAGCCTTTTATGACTGCGAAGGGCTGAAAACACTGCGCCTGCCGGAGAACGGCATGAAGCTCGGCAGCTATGCGTTCTACGACTGCACTGCACTGGAATCGGTCTATCTGCCGATGATGGCGATTGATCCGGAAACGGGAACCTATTATAAGGACTACAACTCGAATTTCTTCAGTTATTGCAAGGGCCTGAAAAAGATCGAATTTGCGCCGGAAATGAAAGTGATTCCCGAATCTGTCTGCTACCACTGCGAGTCGCTGACCGACATCGTGTTCCCGACGGCTCCGGAGACGATCGACCGGATTGCGTTTGAATACTGCTCTGCGCTGAAAACAGTCACGATCCCGGACAGCGTGACGGCGATCAATGAATTCGCATTCGACGGATGCGAGAGCCTTGAGACGCTGCATCTGCCGGAATCGCTTGACCACATCGGCAGAGAGGCGTTCCGCAACACCTATGCGCTCAAAGAGCTGTATCTCCCGCACGAGCTGACCGATTACGCCGGCTACTATCCGTTCAATCATTCCGGCGTGGAAACGCTTGTGATCGCGGACGGCATCACAGAGATCGGCAGCACGACCTTTGCCGCGATGGACAATCTGCGCACGGTCATATTCCCGGACAGCGTCACAAAGATCTGTGACAAGGCGTTTCTGGAATGCTACGCGCTGACCGGTGTCAAGCTGCCGCCGAATCTCGAGTCAGTCAGCGACAACTCTTTCGGCTATTGCTACAGCCTGACGGAGCTTACGATCCCGAAAACGCTGACCGGCAAAGGCTGGGCAGCCTTCAATCAATCCGGCATCACGGAGCTGACCTTTGAGGACGGCATGACCGCAATTCCGGAAGATCTGTTCCGCAATATGCCCGAACTGAGAACGGTGCATATCCCGGAATCCGTCACGGAGATCAAAAAGGGCGCGTTCGGCGGCTGCACCGCGCTCGAAACGATCGACGCACCGCTCGATTCCTACAAGATCTATTCCACCACCTTCGACGACTGCGATTCGCTCGACGATGAGCGCTTTGTCGTCGCACTGAAGAAGGACAGCTTCATCAACTGCACCGCCTCCGCGGACGCGGAGAACAAGATGACGCATTACACCGTTTATTACAGCGTCAACCCGCGCTTCCGCGAGCTGATGAGCGACATCCGTCTCGAAGTCAGCACGGCATGGCGTGCGGATATCATCCGCGAGAGCCTGCCGGAGAACATTTCCGCGGGACAGGGCGGCTTCTCGTTCACGCCGGAAAAGCCCGAGGGCGTCATCCGGTTCAGCATCCGCACGCAGGATGAGGAGGATACCTCCGTCAAGGTCACGCTGGGCGTCAAGCAGAGCAATGACTGGGACTGGGCAGGCTGGTACAAGAAAAATATCGTCTCCCCGGGCGTGCCCGCTCCGGCACTCTCACTCAACGCGCCGAGCCGCGCAAAGCAGGCAGACGGAAAGGCTGCATTTACCGTTGCCGGCTATGCACCGGCGGGCGCGGAGGTCACGATCACTGTGACGAACAAAAACATGGCAGATACCGTTTCTGAACAGACTGTGACGGCATCGCCCTATACCGGAAGATATACGGCGGATCTTGAGATCGCTGCGGAAAACTCCAACATCCTCAGCGTGAAGGCTGTCTGCGGATCGCTTTCAGAGGAGGCATCTGTCATCTGCGATGCAGGGCAGAATGAGATCATCAAGGTGCTGATGAAGTACAACGGTCACGACTACACCGGAAACTACTACTACAAGACCCTCGACATCACCGAGAGCTTCACGGTCGGCACGATGCCCTACTTTACATACAATCCGTCTTATCCGCTCGGCTTTGAGGTCACGCTGAAAAACAATGACTGCGAGCAGGTCTTTATGTCGTCCGCCGTCAACGGCAAGGCGTCTGTCATCGAGCTGAAATTTGACGAGGAGACCGGCGTATGGTCCGGCGAGGGGCGCTTTGACACCGCTGTTCCCGGCGTGCTGAATGTGCTGACATTCCCGAAAAGCCATACGGAGACCGCATACAGACATCAGAACAGCGACTGCACCGAAACACTGGAGATCAACGGGCATGAGGCGCTCAGCTTCATGAAGGACACGCCCGACCCCGTCGAAGAATTTGTCAGAGCGACGGACGGAAGGATCGTTGCCTCCGATGAAAAGGGCGTCATCACAAGCTATAACTGCACCGAACCCGGCGGAGAAGCCTGCGGCATCGTGTCCTATGTCGGACAGCAGGAATCCGTCATGCTCGGCGGAAAGAAGGTGACGCCGGCAGATGTCCTCAAGGACCCGGAAGCATACGGCTTTGAGACCTCCCCGCTCGTCGTCGCCGACGATGACGGCACCTATCATGTCTATCTGATCAAATGCGTAACAGATTCCGACGAGGTGCAGGAGGTCTTCTCAAATCTCAACATGGACATTGATGTCCCTGCGCCCGCAGAGCCGCGTGCCGGTGCGGCATCATTTGACGATGATGTGTTTGAGAGAGAGTATAACCGCCGCATCCCTTCGCTGCTGCGGCTGGCGTCAGGAGCCGGCGAACACGCCGACACCCTCAGCAAGTTTGCAAACGGCACGATCCTCAGCGAGGTCTCGCTGAAGATAAATCCCGCGACCGGTCCCGTACTGGATCTTGACAAGTCCGGCACGGCGCAGAGCTTTGCGGTCACCGTCTCAGACGCGATCGGCAAGGAAGCCCTCTCGCAGGGGCTGCAAAAAGCCCTCGGCGAAAAAACAGGCGGCGCTTATGCCAAGTGGGGCGGCAAGGCACTGAGCTGGGCAGAGTGCGGCGTGGCAGCAACGCATATGGTCTATCAGCAGAAGCAGATCATCGGCTCGCGGAATGAATACATCAACAAAAACGAAGATAAGCTGATCAACACCTCGATCGCGCTGACAATGGCAAAGGCGACGCATATTCTGTGCGGCGGCGCGGCAATCGGCGAGGCTGTCACGCTGGGCGCGGCAGCGATCGCAGGCGGTGCGGCGGCAGCACCGGTGATCCTGACGGTCGGCGCGGTGGTCGGCCTTGTCTGGGGCGTCGGCCTGCTGCTCGACAAGGCCATCAGCATCTTTGACGAAACGATCACAGCCGGCTCTCAGGTCAGCGGCGACGGCAGAGTCCGTCCGATCATCGACCCGTCCGGCACTGTGTATGAATTCCTGCCGTCGAATCCGGTCGAGGGCGTGACAGCGGAAATTTACTATCAGGATGAGGACGGAAAGGCTGTTCTCTGGAATGCGGAGGACTACGATCAGGTCAATCCGCAGATCACTGACAGGGACGGCTGGTTTGCGTGGGATGTGCCGGAAGGCCTGTGGCAGGTCCGCCTGACCAAGGAGGGCTACACCTCCGCAAAATCCGACTGGCTGCCGGTTCTGCCGGTGCAGGTCGGGATTGATCTCAACATGACAAGCGAGCTGCCCGCGAAATTTGCCGGAACTGAGATGAACGAAGACAGTTCGGGCATCGTTGTGAAGTTCACAAAGCACATGAAGGACAGCACCGCGACAGCAGAAAGTCTCAGCCTGCAGGATCAGGAGGGCTCGGTCATCCCGTGCACGATCAAGCCGGTCAAGGAGGAGGGTAACGATACGGAATGTTCGATGGCCTATGTTCTCATTCCGAAGGAATCCTGTGAAGTGTACGGCGTATCGATCACGCCGGATATGCAGACCTATGCGGGCACGCCGTTTGAAGACGGCGGTGCAGGGCTGCCCGGTGTCAGAATTGAAAAGAAAGCGGCCGGCCTCTTCGGCGATGTGGACGGCGATGGGGAAGTGACGGCGTATGACTCCATGCTGGTTCTGCGCGGATTCAACGACATCATTCTGGAACTTGATCCGGAGGATTATTCGCTGACGCCTGAACAGATCGAGATCGGCGATGTGGATCTGGACGGCGAGCTGACCGCTTTTGATGCAGCGATGATCCTGAAATACTTCAACCTGATGATTCTCGAAATGGATCCCACATGGTACGATCTGATTGGCAAGCCGGGTGTTCCCGGCGCGCCGTGAGACTATCTGATAATCTTGACAGAATAGGAGAACAGCTATGAAGCGGATGAAGTTGATTCTTTTGGCAGCGTTGTTGCTGACATGTCCTTTAGCAGCGTTTCCGAATACTGTTCTTACTGCGGAGGCAGGAGAACGGGTGTCAGACGGAACATTGACCTTTATGAAATACAGCGATCATGCAGTTGTCACCAACTGTGTGTCTTCTGCGAAAATCGTATCCATACCGGATACAATAGACGGTCTTCCGCTGACAGCAATCTATGAGAATGCTTTTTCAGGCTGTTACGATTTAACAGAAGTAGTAATTCCGGACGGCGTAACAAGTATTGACACCGGTGCATTCAGCGCATG
>JAGDBX010000171.1 GCA_018110935.1 Oscillospiraceae bacterium | reverse complement strand
GATGCGGTCTGCGTGCCGGATCCGGGCAAGGATGCAAGGATGCAAGAATTCAGTGTTTAGGAAATCTGCATCCTTGTCTGCATCCTTGCCGGCGAATGGTATGCGTTTTCCGTTTCTTCCGCGGCTTATGTAGAATATGGTCTGATTGCGCTTTGGTTTCTCGCTTTCATCCTGTGTCCGACAGGGATTTTCGCTGGGCGCTGGGCGCGAATGGAAGGTGGGGAGAAACCGGCGGCGCAGCCGCCGGTTTCTTTCTGTGTCATCCACTCGATTCCGCGGCTTATTTAGAATATGGTCTGATTGCGCTTCAGTATTTCGCTTTTATCCTGTGTCCGACAGGGATTTTCACTGGGCGCGGGGCGCGAATGCGAGAGACAAACCCAAAGAGGGAGAGGGGCGGCTCCGCTTCGCTGCGAGCCCCTCTCCCCCTTAAGGTTTTTCTCTCGCGCTCTCTTTTCCTGATTCCCCTCACCCTCTGTTCCGGTGCCGCAGGCGTTTTGAAAAACTCCTAGCTCCTAATTCCTCCGCCGTCCGGCAGGGGTGCTTTTTGCACGCCTTTGCCTATATTCAACAAAAGCCGCGCGTTTTTTTGCAGGGTTTCGCGAAAAGATGCGCTGTTTCTGAAAATGCCTTGACTTTTTTCTGCATTTCGCGTATACTTAATCTGTATGGTTATGCCCTATTATGTGTGCGGACCCGGAATCCGCACGGAAAGAGAGGTATTCATTTGAACAGAAACCCCAAGCGCGGCAGCGCAAAGCCGTCCGTACAAAACGGCACAAAGGGCGGTGACCGCCGCCGGCAGAGAACGGCGGTCCCGGTCTCGGCAGTCGGCAGAAAGATCATGCCGTCGGAGCTCGTCAGTGAAAAGCTCGAGCGCAGAGCAAAGGAAAAGGCTCTGCCCGCTCCCGTTGCAGCAAAGAAGCTCCCGCCCGAGATGACCGCCCCGCCCGCGCAGAATGACAGACAGCGCACGGCAAAGATCCCGCGCGCCAGGACGCCGGTGCGCATCATACCGTTCGGCGGCCTCGGCGAGATCGGCAAGAACATGACCGTGATCGAGTGCGCGAACGATATGTTCATCATCGACTGCGGACTCGCCTTTCCCGATGCCGAGATGCTCGGCGTCGATCTCGTCATCCCCGATTTCACCTATGTGGAGCAGAACGCCGAAAAGCTGCGCGGCATCGTGCTGACGCACGGCCATGAAGACCACATCGGCGGCCTCGCGTATTTGCTGAAAAAGGTCAACACCCCCGTCTACGGCACCCGCCTGACGCTCGCGCTGGTCGAATCCAAGCTGAAGGAGCACCAGCTTTCGGGCAAGGTGCAGCTCAATGTCGTGGAGCCGCGGCGCACTGTCCGCATGGGCTGCATGGCGGTCGAGCTGATCCATGTCAACCACTCGATCCCCGATGCCGTCGGCATGGCGATCCATACGCCGGCGGGCATCATCGTCCACACCGGCGACTTCAAGGTCGATTATTCGCCGATCGACGGCGGCATCATTGATCTGGGACGCTTCGGCGAGCTCGGCTCCCGCGGCGTGCTCGCGCTGATGGCGGACTCCACGAACGCGGAGCGCCCGGGCTATACGCCCACGGAGCGCACCGTCGGCGAATCCTTTGACAAGCTCTTTGCCGCGGCGGAGGGCAGGCGCATCATCATCGCGACCTTCTCCTCGAACATCCACCGCGTGCAGCAGATCATCGACTGCGCCGAGGCAAACGGCAGAAAGGTCGCCGTCTTCGGCAGAAGCATGGTCAATGTCATCACGATCGCGAAGGAGCTCGGCTACCTGACCGCGAAGGACGGCACGATCATCGACATCGAGCTGATGGGAAGATACAGCGACGACCAGATCGTGCTGATCACGACCGGTTCGCAGGGCGAGCCGATGTCCGCGCTGACGAGAATGGCGATGGGCGACCACAAAAAGGTCAGCATCACGCCGCGGGACTTTATCATCATCTCCGCAACGCCGATCCCCGGCAACGAGAAGTTCGTCACGCGCGTCGTCAACGAGCTGATGAAGTCCGGCGCCCATGTCGTCTACGAGCGGATGTATGAGGTCCATGTCTCCGGTCACGCCTGTCAGGAGGAGTTGAAGCTCATTCTGGCACTGACGAAGCCGCGCTTCTTCATCCCCGTACACGGCGAATACAAGCATCTGAAAAAGCACGCGGAATTGGCGCTCGGCACGGGCATCCCGCGTGACCGCATCGTGATCGGCCACATCGGCAGCATCATCGAGACGAACGGCGCCGAGATGAAGATCGTCGGCGAGGCGCCCGCGGGCAGAGTGCTCGTGGACGGTCTGGGCGTCGGCGATGTCGGCTCCGTGGTGCTCAGGGACAGAAAGCATCTTGCGCAGGACGGCCTGATCATCGTGGTGATCGGCATCGACCGCGCGGAGAACGCGATCGTCTCCGGCCCCGAGCTGATCTCCAGAGGCTTTGTCTATGTGCGTGAATCCGAAGAGCTGATGGACGAGGCGAGAAACCGTCTGACGGACACGCTCGACCGCCTGTCCGCCTCCGAGCTGCGCGACTGGACCTCTCTGAAGGCGAAGCTCCGCGATGTGCTGTCTGACTATATCTTTGAAACGACCAAGCGCTCCCCGATGATCCTCCCGATCATCATGGAGATCTGAGAGAATTCTTCATTTCTGAAAGACGGAAGGCAGGTGTGTGCAAATGCAGCTGAAAATGCCCCGCAGACTGACCGCGGCGGCCGCGCTGCTGATTCTGTCCGGTATGACGGCGGTTCTGATGCTGCTGACCGGCGGAACGCCCCGCGGGTGGGCTGTCATCTTTGTGACGGTGCTGTTCCTGCTTTCGCTGATCTGGCTCGCAATCGAGCTGCTGCGGCTCCGCAGGAATGTCCTCCGGTATTTCTCGCACATGAACCGTGCCCTGAAGGATACGCTCTTCAATGCGCCGGAGCACATGCCGGTGCCGGTCGCGATCCTGGACGACAACCGCCAGATCATCTGGTATAACCGGAGCTTCTTCTCGGATGTCGCCTGCGGCGAGGAGCTGTACGGACAGCCGCTCTCCGCGGTCATGCCGCTCAGAGCCGAGCAGATCACCGAGAGCAGCTACGGCGAGCTGGAATGCAAGGGAAAATACTTCCGCGTGAGCCGCACACGGTACCGTCACGGCAAGAACACCGGTGAGCTGCTCTGCTTCCAGGATGAGACGCAGTTTGTCAATCTCCGCCGGCTCTATATGGACACCCGCCCGTGCGTGATCATGATCGTCGTGGACAATTACGCCGATCTGTTCAACAGCACGCGGCAGAGCGAGCGCGCGTCGGTCATGGCGGCGCTGGAGGTGCTCTATGACCGCTTCCTGGAGGGCACCGACAGCATCTTCTGCCATCTGGACGAAGACCGCTTCATGGTGCTGACCGTCGCCAAGCATGTGCTCGAAATGGAGCGTGCGCATTTTCCGCTGCTGGACGAGGCGCGCAAGATCAAGGTCGGCTCCTCGAGCCTGACGCTGTCGATCGGCATCGGCAGAAGCGGCGACAACCTCGAACAGAACGAGAAATACGCACAGCAGTCGCTGGATATGGCGCTCGGGCGCGGCGGCGATCAGGTCGCGATCAAGACGAACGACGGCTTCACCTTCTACGGCGGCGTGTCCAAGGGCATCGAGCACCGCAACAAGGCGAGAAACCGTGCCGTGGCCCGCGATCTGCAGAAGCTGATGAAGCGCTGCAAGCATGTCTACATCATGGGGCACCGCGCCAGCGATCTGGACGCGGTCGGCGCGTCGGTCGGCATCGCGTTTGTCGCGCAGCAGACCGGCATCCCGTACAATATCGTCATCCGGAAGGAATCCTCGCTCGCCAAGCTCCTGATCGAGCGCGTGGAGAAGGAAATGCCGGATGTCATGATCACGCCGGAGACGGCGCGGGCGATCTACACGCAGGAGGACCTCGTCGTCATCGTCGATACCTTCAGCCGCGACATCGTGGAGGACGCGGAGCTCTACGCGATGGCCAAGCATGTGGTCGTCATCGACCACCACCGGCAGATGGTCAATTATCTCGAAAACACAACGCTCAAGCTGCATGATCCCTACGCCTCATCCGCCGCGGAGCTGGTCGCCGGCATGATCCAGTATTTTGACTGGCGCGACCAGATGCCGCAATTCACGGCAGAGGCGCTGCTCGCGGGCATCATGCTCGACACCAAGAACTTCATCATGCAGACCGGCGTGCACACCTTTGAGATCGCCGCCTATCTGCGTGAACGCGGCGCGGATCCGGTTGCCGTCAAGACGCTCTTCGCGGGCTCGATCGACGCCTACCGGCAGCGCTCGCGGATGGTCGCGGACGCGGAGGTCTACAGGCGCTACGCGGTCACCCTTGAGGAGGAGGAGGTCCCCGAGATCCAGATCATCGCCTCGCAGACGGCAGACGAGCTGCTCGGCATCGAGAATGTCGACGCGTCGTTCGTCATCTTCCCGCGCGGCGGCATGAGCTGCATCTCCGCGCGCTCGCTGGGCGCGATGAATGTGCAGGTCGTCATGGAGCGGCTGGGCGGCGGCGGCCACCAGACACAGGCGGCCACGCAGCGAAAGGACTGCTCCGTCGCGGAGCTGCGCGAAATGCTGCTGGACGCGCTTGATGCGATCGAGGCGGAAGGCGCGGCGGCAGAACAGGCCGCGGATGCGGCCGGGGAGCCGGAAGAATACGCGGAACCCGCAGAATAAGCCTGCGGCCGCTTTGCAAAGAAAGGAGACCGGATATGAAGGTCATTTTACTCGCAGATGTGAAGGGAACGGGCAAGAAGGGCGAGATCAGGAATGTCTCGGACGGCTACGCCCGCAATTTCCTGCTCGGAAAGGGGCTTGCCGTGGAGGCGACGCCCGCGAATCTCAATAAGCTCGAGGGCCAGAAGGCCTCCGCGCAGCACAAGGAGGATGTCGCCCGTGCGGAAGCTGAGGCGCAGGCCGCAAAGCTCGCGGACAAAAAGGTCACGGTCCGCGCAAAGGGCGGCTCCGGCGGCAGACTGTTCGGCGCGGTGACGCCGGGCGCCGTCGCGGAGGCGGTCGAGGCGCAGTACGGCATCACGCTCGACAAGCGCAAGCTGACGGTCAGCTCTGATATGAAGAACGAGGGCGATTACGGCGCCGAGGCAAAATTCTTCGGCGGCGTGTCCGCGAAGTTCACCGTCTCCGTGGTAATCGACAATGGCTGACACGGCTGTACTGGATTCTGCGGTCAGCTTCTCGGAGCAGGACCTCCCGAACAGCCTGGAAGCGGAGCAGTCCGTGCTCGGCGCGATCCTGCTCAATCCGGAATCGCTGTCGACCGCGGTGGAATATGTCAAGCCTGAGTCCTTCTACCTCCCGCAGCACCGCGAGCTGTTCCGCCTGATGGTCGGACTGTTCACCGGCGCGCAGGGCACACAGATGGACATTATCGTCATCCTCAATGAGGCGGTGCGCGAGGGCATCTTCGAGACGCCTGCTGAGGGCAAGCGCTATCTGACATCGCTCGCTGAAAATGTCCCCACCGCGGAGAACATCACGAGCTACTGCCAGATCATTCAGGAGAAATACTGTGCGCGCTGCCTCGCGCTGATCGCGAAGGATCTGCTGAAGGAGATCGCGGCCGGCACCGAAACGGCGCAGACGCTGCTCGATTCCGCGGAACAGCGCATCTATGACATCCGGCAGGGGCGCGATGTGCGCGGCCTGATCCCGATCAAGGATGTCATGATCGAGACATACAGGCATCTGGGCGATATTTCCGGCCCTGACCGCGACAAATTCGTCGGCGCCAAGACCGGCTATTCACAGCTTGACGCGATCACGGGCGGCATGAACAATTCCGACCTCGTGATCCTCGCGGCCCGTCCGGGCATGGGCAAGACCTCGTTCGCGCTGAATCTCGCGGCGAATGTCGCCAGAAGCTCCGGAAAGAATATCGCGATCTATTCGCTGGAAATGAGCATGGAGCAGCTTGTCTCCAGAATGCTCTCCACGCACGCGCTCGTCGATTCGCACAAGCTGCGCACCGGCCGGCTCGCGCCCGAGGAGTGGAGCCGCCTTGCCGCCAGCGCGGATGTGCTGATGGGCATGAACATCATGCTCTCCGAAGCGACGGGCATCACGGTCCCGAAGATGAAGGCGCAGCTCAGGCGCGTCAAGAATCTCGGCATGGTCGTCATCGACTATCTGCAGCTGATGGACGCCCCGCTCAAATCCGAGAACCGCGTGCTCGTCATTTCTGACATCACGCGAAACCTGAAGCTCATGGCCAAGGAGCTGAATGTGCCCGTTCTGCTGCTCTCGCAGCTCAACCGCGCGGTCGAATCCAGACCGGACAAGCATCCGCAGCTTTCCGACCTGCGTGAATCCGGTTCGATCGAGCAGGACGCGGACATCATCATGTTCCTCTACAACGATTTCTACTACAACCGTGAGAAATCGGAGCGGCCGAACATCACCGAATGTATCGTCGCCAAGAACCGTCACGGCGAAACATCCAAGATCGATCTGGTCTGGGATGCGCAGTTCACGCGCTTCTCCACGCCGGAGAAAACGGAAGCGCCG
>JAGDBX010000170.1 GCA_018110935.1 Oscillospiraceae bacterium | reverse complement strand
GCACCGATGAGACTGTGTCCACAGACACAACTCCGGGCACCGGCGATTCCGGTATCACTGACGATTCTGTGACCACGGTTACAACCGACAGCACCGGTTCTACTGAGCCGACTACCGGCGGTACCGGTACATCCGAAACCACGACCGAGACTGTCACGGGTACGGACGAAATCGGCGAAACCACAACGTCTGAAACGACCATCGGCACAGGCGATACCGGCATCACCGGCGATTCCTCTGACACCACTGTCACGACTCCGGATACCGGCGATACCGTCAGCACCGATGAGACTGTGTCCACAGACACAACTCCGGACACCGGCGATACCGTCAGCTCCGATGAGACTGTGACCACAGACACAACTCCGGACACCGGCGATACCGTCAGCAGCGATGAGACTGTGTCCACAGACACGACTCCGGGCACCGGCGATACCGTCAGCACCGATGAGACTGTGTCCACAGACACAACTCCGGATACAGGCGATTCCGGCATCACTGACGATTCTGTGACCACGAGCACGACTCCGGACACAGGCGATTCCGGCATTACCGACGATTCCTCTGACACAACAACCACAACCACCACCACGATCACTCTGCCGGATGCAGGCACCGTCGCATTCGTCGTCGGTTCCGAGACCTTCAAGCAGGGTGAGCAGAAGGATGTCCCGATCAACATTCTGACGCAGGACGGCGTTTCCAAGATCACCTTCAAGCTGGTCGTTCCGGAAGGCTTCAAGCTCGACAGCTTCAAGCTGGGCGACGCGATGAGCCAGAACGGCATGCTCACGGTCGATACCGTGACCGATACCGTCATCTGGACGAGCAGAAACGGCGACTACACGCCGGCTCCGGGCGAGATCCTCGGTTACGCGACCCTGACCTGCCTCGAAGACACAGCTGAAGGCACCTACCCGCTCGAGCTGGCGGATGTCCATCCGACCAACGCGGCCGGCCAGGAGCTGAAGAACACCGTGATGAACGGCAAGCTGACTGTCCTCCCGGCGATCAGCATCGTCACCTCTTACAAGGTTGACTGGGTTGAGCCTGACAGAATCTGCTACTGGTCGCACGACGACCGCTCCTTCAAGGATGCGAACGGCCTCACCGGCATGCAGACGATCCTGACAGTCTACAAGTACTATGTCAATGCTTCCAACCAGTTCGTGGACGAGAACGGCAGAGTCCTGACTCCGGTCCTCTACGATCCGAATGCTGACACGCTCCCGGTCACCGAGGCGATGGCGTTCGAGACCAAGACCATGGATGTCACTGAGTTCACGCACACGGATGAGGCGGAGCAGAGCGCTGCTGATCTCTGGATCAACGAGATCAAGGCACAGTTCGGCGATGCCTACACTCCTGCAGATGAAGAGAATGCAAACCACGCCAACAAGTATGACCTGAAGTTCTACCTGAACAATTCCGAGATCACCGATCCGGACTTCCAGGTTGCGGACGGCAAGCTTGAGGTTGGTACGCACACGATCTTCATCGGCGTGAAGGGCGACACCGACCTCGACAACCACGTCACTGCTTACGATTCCATGTTGACTCTGAAGTACTTCAACCTCAGATACGTCAGTGAGTTGGATGACCTGACCTTCTATGATCTGAATCCGGATCTGGGCAAGGAATTCGACGAACTCCGGTTCTTCGTTTCCGATGTCTGCTGCCAGGAGGAAGACCTTGAAGACAACGGCGATACCAGACTCTCTGCACTGGATTCCAGCAAGATTCTCGCGTACTTCAACCAGAAGTATGTTGCCGAGATTGACGAAACGACATGGGAATCGGTCGTCGGCTACGACTTCCCGGACCGTGTCAGCCACGGCTTTGCACAGCTTGCAAAGTAAGATCGGTTTCTGAACAGCGGAACCGGGCGGGGCATCCCGCTCTGCCCGGTCTCCCGCATACGGAATGAGACCGAAGCAAACCATGTGTTAAAATCCATGATGCGGAGAGAGCGCAGAGCCCTCTCCGCATTTTTTATGCCGACTGCAAATGAGAGGATGTGTGATTCATCAGAAAAGCCTTGCCATTTCGCCGAAGCTGTGGTATAATAGATAGGATGAAATCAACCAGCAGGAGGTGTCTATGGCATCGATTTGGAACCACCGCATCAGCATTTCACTGTTCGGCGAGGCAGAGGGGCCGGCAATCGGCGTTGTGCTCGATAATCTCCCGCCCGGCGAATATGTTGATCTGGAAGCGCTTGCACGGTTCATGGCAAGGCGCACACATTCACCGTTCCTGCCGGATGATCCGAACCGGCAGCCTGATTATCCGCAGGTGCTCTCCGGCCTTGTCAATGACCGCACGACCGGTTCGCCGCTCTGCGCGTTTCTGAACAACCCGCGCGGCGGACAGGAGGTCGATCTCAGCCGGCTTTCCCGCATTGCGCGCCCCGGCCATGCCGATTATACGGGCGCGATGCGCTACCGCGGCTTTGCCGATGTGCGCGGCGGCGGGCATCTCTCCGAGCGCATGACGGTCCCGCTCTGCTTTGCCGGTGCTGTCTGCCAGCAGATGCTGGAGCGCCGCGGCATTTATGTCGGCGCGCAGATCACCTCGGTTCACAATATCAAAGACCGTCCCTTTTCGCAGACGGATGTCACGCGGGAGGACCTTCTGAAGCTCCGGAGCGGAAAGCTCCCTGTTCGCAGCCGCGTGCAGGGCAGAAAAATGCTCGCCGATATCCAGAACGCGTCGGCAGGCGGAGAAACCCTCGGCGGAACGATCGCCTGCTACGCGGTCAATGTCCCGGCCGGTGTCGGCTCCCCGATCTTTGAGGGGCTCGAAAACTCGATCGCGCAGCTTGTCTTCGGGATCCCCGGTGTGCGCGGGCTGGAATTCGGCGCAGGGTTTGAAACCGCAAAAATGACCGGCAGCCAGTGCAACGATACCTTTTATGTGGATGACCGCGGCCATGTGAAAACGGTGACGAATCATCACGGCGGGATCCTGGGCGGCATTTCGTCCGGTATGCCGATCTGTCTGGCGGTCGCTGTCAAGCCTGCCGCGCAGATCGGAAAACCGCAGCCGACAGTCGATTACTCCGCGCTGAAAAACGAGGTGCTGCAGAGCGAGGGCGTGCCGCACCCCTGCATGGTGCCGGAGGCGGCAGTCTCGGTCGAGGCGGCTGTCTGCATCGCGCTGGTCTCACATCTGCTTGACTATCCGAATTTTATCTGACAAAGGAGGTGCTGCGGCATGGAGCTGCTGATCCAGAATCAGACCGAAGAGCCGGTTGAGATCCCGGGACAGCTGACCTTTGTGCCGGAGACGGCACCTTCGGTGAAACGGTCGAAATTTGACGCGGAGATCCATTCCGAGGCTGCGCTCAGCGATCCGTCGCGCATCCGTATCCTGATCTGCGATGTGCTGGCGAAATTTGACGGCAGACTGCCCGAGAGCTGGCTTTACGAGATCTTTGTCGGTGCGGGGCATGTCAGCTATTTCCTCTATGAGGACGCGCTCGGCTGGCTGCTGGATAACGGTTCCGCAGTCACGGAGACGGACGCGGCCGGAGAGACGCAGTGCTTTCTGACCGACCGCGGCAGACAGACCGTCAGGCGCCTGCGGCAGTATGTGCCGAAGCTGTTCCGCGATCAGGTCATGCTGACGGCTCTGCGCTACACCGACAGACAGAAGGCGCTCCGGGATCTCAGAATCGCCTATGAGGACGAAGCAAACGGCTGCCGCCTCTGCCTGACCTGCTCCGACAACGGCAGGGAGATGTTCTATCTGCGGATCGGTACACCGGACAGAGCCTCTGCGGAACTGCTCGGTGAGCGGATCCTGCGGAATCCGACGGGATTTTTCGGGAAAGTCATTGACCTGGCCGTCCGGAATGAAGAGGAACAGTTTGACCTCACAGATAATTGAGGGCTGAATCCGGTTTTTTGCGCGAAAATGCAGAAATCTGCAAATCCTCTTGCCAATTTGCGCACAATGTGTTATAATAGCTATGGCAAATTATCACAGGAAAGGTGTTTTTTCTATGAATCGTATGCTCCGAAATGCGTGCAGAACGCTGGCCGCGCTGAGCGGCACCGTGATGTCCGCAGCTCTGCTCAATCTCACAGCTTCCGCAGAGGAGGCTGCGTCCGGCACTGCGGCACAGCCCGCCACCGGCAGTCAGATGCTGCTTGGTCTTCTGCCCTTTGCGATCGCGCTGCTGGTGCTCTATCTCATCATGATCCGTCCGCAGCAGAAGCGTGAGAAGGAAGCGCAGAAAATGCGTGAAAATGTCCGCGTCGGCGATGAGATCTGCACCGCAGGCGGTCTGGTCGGCATCGTCATCCGTGTAACAGATGATACCGTCGTGCTGGAGACCGGCGGCGAGCGCTCCAAGATCCGTGTGAAGAAGTGGGCGATCCACGAGAACATCACGCAGATGGAAGAGGTGCAGCAGGCTGAGCGCGAGCGCAAGGCAGCGCGCCGCGGCGGCATCGCGACCGCTGCAGCCGATGACGGCGGAAGCAAGAAGAAAAAGGATTCGGAAGAATAAGAAAGAAGCCCCCGATCCACGGTCGGGGGCCTTTGTCTGTGCGGGAGAACTGAAATGCGTTTTCTGAAGAAATACTGGCCGGGCATTGCGGCCGCAGTGCTGCTGGCACTGGCCGCTGCCGGATGGGTGTATGTCTGGAACCGGATCAGCCGTTCGGTGCATGACGCGGAATATGCCGCGGCGTTTTCAGCGTTCAGCTGGCACGGCACGGATTACGCCTGTGTGAGTCAGGAGGAACTGCAGGATCATTTTTCACAGGCGCGAACGCCGGAGGGCATTGCGGGTGAACAGCTCGATGAGATCGCGTTCCCCACATCGCGCGGAACAGAGAACTGCACGCTCTATGCTGCCGGATATCCGGACGGGGTTGACGGGGTGTATCCGCTGACGGTGCTGCACACCGGCGCAGGATGGTTTGCCTATGAGGTGACGGGCTTTGAATCGCTCGGCAGCTCACCGTCGGCATCGGCGGTCTGCGGCGCGTTCGGTCTGACCGACGCGGGCATGATCGAGTCTGTGACGATCAAGGATGCGGCGGACGGCAGCATGGCAGAGCTGACGGAGTCTGCGGACCTCGAAGCGTTCTTCGGAAAGCTGACCGCGCTCGGAGATGACATCGGCAGCGAGGGAGAGGCAAAGGCCTATTACGACGCCTATGTCAGCGAATACGGTGAGGACGCCGGCGTGAAGCTGGCGGACGGCAAGGTGCAGTTTGAAACAGAGGAAGCGAATGAGCGTGCGACCGCGCTCTGGGCAGAGGGTGTCCGGCTGGTGACGATCCGGCTCCGGAACGGTTTCCGCCTGCGCGATCTGGTCTACGCGCCCGTGCCGCAGCTGTTCACCGTTTACGGCTGCTATCATTTTGACGGAGAGATCCTGCAGGAAACATGATCCCACAGGCAACAACAAAAGCGGCAGCCGTCAGGGCTGCCGCTTTCGCTGTGTTTCAGGTGCTTATCCCTGCGCCGGAGCGCGGAGCTGATATCAGTTCTGGGGTGCACCGACGGGACATGTGTCCGCACATGCGCCGCACTCAAGGCAGGCGTCTGCATCGATCACATACTTGCCGTCGCCCTCAGAAATCGCGCCCACCGGGCAGGCTTCTGCACAGGCACCGCACTGGATGCAATCATCGCTGATAACATATGCCATTGGTCATGTACCTCCATGTTTGAATTCCGGCTGTGTATTTCATCCGGTAATCATATTGTATCACATTTTCAGAAAAAAGCAAGTCCTTTTGCAAAAAATCTCACCGGATTTTCATCTATTTCTCTTTCTGCGTTCTGTAAACCTCGATTTTGTCAAACTTTCACAAAAGCGCGGGGCTGCACGCGTTTCAAAGTGTTCTATGTGCAGAATGGCAAAATATTTCCCGTTTTCCGTCCGACTTCCCGTGCATCTTGACAGATTCCGGATTCTTTGCTATAATATAATCAGTGTAAAATCGGATACTGCGGGCTGCTGCGGGAACGGATTTCCGGGCAGTGCGGCCGCAGTTCCGCGGAAAGGCGGTGATTCAGTGAAAAAGCGGCAAAACCGCAGGCGCATGACGGCGCTTCTGACTGTTCTGACAGCGGCATTATCGCCCGTGCAGCCGTTCTCCGCGCACGCGGACGAACCGGTGCAGCCCGCGGCAGAGGACGCGCTCTATGCGCTGCATTACGAAAAAGAAACCGGCTACAGCGCCTATTATGACGCGCATATCAGTGAGGCGCGCCCGGACGCGGAGATCTTGATTCCGGGGAACGGCTTTTCGGGCACGGAGGGCGGCGATTTTTCGTCCGGCATGGTCGGGGAAGGCGAGGACCGCTGTGAGAACGCGCTGATCTGGGCAAGCCCGGACGGCAGCGTGACCTATCCGTTCACCGTCGGTGAGGCGGGCTGCTATGCGCTGGAGATCACCTACTTTGCGATGGAATCCCCGTCCAATCAGGTCGAGCTCAGCCTGCGGCTGGACGGTGACCTGCCGTTTGAATCCGCTTCGCGCATCTGTCTCAATAAGGTCTTCGTCAACAAGACGGAGATCAAAACCGATTCCCGCGGCAATCAGGTTCGCCCGCCGCAGATCGAGCATCCCTGCTGGCAGACGAAATTTGTCTGCGATGAAAGCGGGCTGTTCAATGAACCGACCGTTTTCTCGCTCTCTGCGGGCGAACATACACTGACTCTGACCGGCATCAAGGCGAATCTCGGGATCCAGTCGCTGCGCTTCTGTCAGCCGGAACAACCGGCGGCTTATCAGGCGCCGGAACAGTCCGCGCTGGCGGATACGCCCTCCGCGCTGCTGCGGCTGGAGGGTGAGGCGGCGAAATACAAGTCCGCATCCACGCTCTATCCGGCGTACGACAACAATTCCTATACGGTTTCGCCGTCCGATCCGGTCAAGATGGTCTACAACACGATCGGCGGCGCGAACTGGGATCAGGCGGGCTCATCCGTCACATGGGAGATCCCCGTGGACGCGCTGCCCGCAGACGGCTGGTACCGTCTGGGTATCAAGGCGCGGCAGAATGTCATGCGCGGATTCTACTCCAACCGCCGGGTGCTGATCGACGGAAAGGTGCCGAACGACGCCTTTTCGCAGGTGAAATTCTTTTACGATACCGACTGGTCGCTGACGGTTCCGCAGGCCGCGGACGGTGACGCGTTCATCCGGCTGACTGCCGGTGAGCCGCACACGGTCACGCTGGAGGCCATGCCCGGCGAGATCGGCGAATCCATGCGCAGACTGGAGGAGACCGTTGCCGGCCTCAATGTCTGCTATCAGCAGATCCTGATGATCACGGGGCCGAATCCCGACCGGTACAACGATTACTATGTGGAGGAAAGCGTCCCGACGCTGCTGGACGATTTCCGCCGTCTCTCCGCCGAACTCAAGGACGCGCAGAACGGCATCGAACAGCTTTCCGGCTCGCTCGGCTCAGAGGCTGCCGCGCTGCAGAGAATGTATGTCATTCTGGACAAATGCGTGCAGAAGCCGCGCCGCATTCCGGACTATGTCACGCAGATCAAGGACAATATCTCGACGATCTCGGCCTTTATCTGCGATTACCGCGATCAGCCGCTGGAGATCGACTATCTGGAGCTCGCCTCCGCGGACAGGGCGTTCTCTTCGCTCAGGGCGAATTTCTTCAAACAGCTGGCGTTCCGCTTCAGGGCGTTCATCGGTTCGTTTACGGAGGACTACACCACGCTTTCTGACATCGACGCAGACGCAGATGATGTGCTGACGGTCTGGGTGAATCTCGGCAGAGATCAGGCGCTGGTCGTCAAGGAGCTTGTCGAGAACGAATTTGCGCAGCTGCATCCGGAGATCCCCGTTGCGGTCAATCTGGTCGTCGGCGGTGTCGTGGAGGCGACGCTTGCCGGAAAGGGGCCGGACATCGCGCTGTTTTTAGGCGGTGAATTCCCCGTGAATCTGGCCTGCCGCGGCCTGCTGGCCGATCTGACGCAGTTCCCCGGCTACGCGGATGCCGTCAGAGACCTGCAGCCGGAGGCCACCGTGCAGTATTCCTACAACGGCGGCGTGTACGGGATGCCGCTGACGCAGAACTGGACGATGCTCTTTTACCGCACGGATATTCTCACGGAGCTCGGCTATCAGTCTCTGCCGCGCACATGGGACGATATGATCGGTATGCTGCCGGGACTGCAGCGGAACCATCTGGGTGTCGGCCTGATCCTGCCCGCAGCGAATGTGGCTGCGGCGACGGAGGCGGGGCATACCTTCGCGTCGCTCGTGCTGCAGCAGGGCATGAACTACTACAACGACGCGCAGACAAAGACGCGCTTTGATTCCGTGCAGGCGATCCAGTGCTTTGAGAAGTGGACGGACTTTTACAGCGATTACAAATTCGCGCAGACCTACGATCCGTACAGCTATTTCCGGACCGGTCAGTATCCGATGGTCGTCGCGAATTACAGCTTTTACAATCAGCTTTCCGTCGCGGCGCCGGAGATCCGGGGCCTCTGGGACTTCACGGTCATGCCGGGTACGCTTTCGGCGGACGGCACGGTCAATCACGCCTCGAATTCCGGCGGGACCGGCGCGGTCATCTTCAACAAGGTGAAGAACAAGGAGGCCGCGTGGGAATTCGTCCGGTGGTTCTCCTCCGCGGCGGTGCAGACCGCATACGGCGCGGACATTGAGGGGCTGCTCGGACAGATGGGGCGCTATGAGGCGGCAAACGCCGAAACGCTCCGTTCGCTGAACTGGTCGTCAGAGGAGCTGACAAAGCTCTTCGCGCAGCGGGAGGCGCTCCGGGAGATCCCGGTCCTGCCCGCTTCCTACGCGGTCACGCGCAACATCATGAACGCGTTCCGCGAGACGGTCAATTCGCACGAGAACCCGCGTGATACGCTGATGTACTATAACAGCGACATGAACGACGAGATCCTCAGAAAGCGCGAGAATCTCGGCCTTGACAAATAACGGAGGAAGGAGGCATCGGCCTTTGGAAAAGGAACAAATCGGCGTCAGAACGAAAAAGGAGCAGCGCCGCCGTCTGTGGATACAGGTGAAGCAGAACAAGGAAGCCTATCTGATGCTTCTTCCGTTCATGCTGCTCTTTACGGTCTTCACCGTCATTCCGGTCATCATGTCCCTGCCGATGGGCCTGACGGATTTTGATATGGTCAAATATCCGCCGACATGGGTCGGGCTGAGCAATTTCTATAACCTCTTTCTGAACGACAGCATTTTCATCAAGTCGATCCGCGTGACGCTGGTCTTCGCGGTCTTCACGGGTCCGCTGAGCTATCTGCTGAGCTTTCTGCTCGCGTGGCTCATCAATGAGCTCAATGCCGCGCTCAGAGTCATTTTCACGCTGATCTTCTACGCGCCGTCCATGGCGTCGGGCGTTTATGCCGTCTGGCAGCTGATCTTTTCGGGCGACAGCTACGGCATCGCCAATTCCACGCTGATGAATCTCGGCATCACGACCTCTGCGATCCAGTGGCTCACCGACTCGCGCTATATCCTGACGGTCGTCATCATCGTGCAGCTCTGGGTCTCGATGGGCGCGGGCTTTCTTGCCATGCGCGCCGGCTTCCAGAACATCGACAAGAGCCAGTATGAGGCGGGCGCGATCGAGGGCATCAGAAACCGCTGGCAGGAGCTGATCTACATCACGATCCCGGGCATGGGTCCTTCGCTGATGTTCGCGGCGGTCATGCAGATCGTCTCGTCCTTTACGGCGGATATCGTCGCGAGAAATCTGGTCGGCTTCCCGAGCACGGATTACGCTGCCCACACCATCATGACGCACGCGTTTGACTACGGCTGGATCCGCTACGAAATGGGCTATGCCTCCGCGATCTGTATGATCCTGTTCATTGCGATGTACCTTGCCAACAAGCTGATCAACCGGCTGCTCGGCAGGTACATGGACTGAAAGGGGGCGCAGATATGGCAGCGGATGCAAAAAAGCTCAGAGCCTCCAACCGGCGCGCGGGGCGGAAGATCGGCGGAACCGTCATGATCTTCCTCTTTCTGCTGATCCTCGGCGCGTTCATGGTGCTCCCGATCTGGCTCATGGCCGTCAATTCGGTCAAGCCGGTCAACGAAATGTTCATTTTCCCGCCGAAGTGGTATACCCTGAACCCGACCTTCGACAACTTCCGCGACACCTATCGCGTGCTCGGCCAGATGTGGGTGCCGTTTTCCCGCTATGTGTTCAACAGCATTTTCGTGACGGTCTCTGTCACGGTGCTGCAGTGCATTTTCGCTTCGATGGCGGCCTTCTGCCTTGCCAAGGTGAAATTCCCCGGCAGCAGATTCATCAACGCGGTCATCGTGCTGGCTTTGCTCTATAATTCCAATGTCATCTACCTGATACAGTACATGGTCATGGCGCAGCTGCACATGATCAACCGGATGTCCGCGCTGATCCTGCCGGCGGTCGCCTCTGCCATGGGGCTCTACCTGATGCGGCAGAGCATGACGGGCGTTCCCGATTCCATGATCGAAGCGGCCAAGGTGGACGGCGCAAGCCTGTTCACGATCTGCTGGCGCATCGTCATACCGAACCAGAAGCCCGCGCTGATGACAATGGCGATCTTTGCCTTTCAGGGCGCGTGGAATATCACGGGCGGCAGTGTCGTCTATGACGAATCGCTCAAAACGCTCCCGACGGTCATTCAGCAGGCGGCAGCCGCCGGCATTTCCCGTCAGGGCGTCACAATGGCCGCGGCGGTGATCCTTTTCATTCCGCCGGTGCTGTTCTTTATCCTCGCACAGAGTCAGGTCATGGAGACAATGGCACATTCCGGCATCAAAGACTGAAAAAAGGAGGGGAGAAACCGTGAAACACAGTCCGTCACGCCTGCTCAGACGGGCAGCAGGCATCGCGGCGCTTCTGAGCGCATCGGCGCTGTCATTTCCGGCGTCGGCAGACGAGCCGTACGATGTCTACAATTACAACTATCTCGGCGAAGCGGTCCCCTCACAGGCAGGCTATCTCGCGGAACGCGCCGTGTCCGGCACCGACCTGGGCACAGATGCCTTCAGCGCGCCCTCTGATCTGTTCCGGGACAGTGATGACAATTTCTATGTGGTCGATACGGGCAACAGCCGCATCGTCAAGATCGACAGCGGATTCCGGAAGGTGCTGCGGATCTACGACCGCTTCACGATGCCGGACGGCTCGGAAACGGCGCTTGCGAG
>JAGDBX010000169.1 GCA_018110935.1 Oscillospiraceae bacterium | reverse complement strand
TCAGAGCGACGCTCAGGAACCCGAAGGAAAGCGCCTTTATGCTGAAATTCGCGGCCGCTGCCCGTGCCGCCTCCGGAAAGCGCCGGAAGGCGGAGACGCAGGGAGAGCATATCCCGCCGTTTCTGATCGCAAGCGTTACGAGCCAATGCAATCTGCACTGTGCGGGCTGCTATTCCCGCTGCAATCACGCGACCGCGGACACGGAGCCGGTCTGTCAGCTCACTTCCGCGGAGTGGCTTCGGATCTTTGACGAAGCGGAAGCGCTCGGCATCAGCTTCATTCTGCTCGCAGGCGGAGAACCGATGATCCGCCGCGATATCATGGAAGCGGCTGGAAAAAAGCAGAAGATCCTGTTTCCCGTGTTTACAAACGGCACTTATTTCGATGAGCAGTATTACGGGCTGCTGGCGAAATGCCGCAACCTTCTGCCGGTCATGAGCATCGAGGGGAACCGCGAGACCACAGACGCCCGCAGAGGTGCCGGCATCTACGACAAACTGATCTCAAACATGGAGGAGCTGCAGCAGCGCGGGCTGATTTTCGGCGCTTCGGTCACAGTGACGGCGCAGAATTGCAGAGAGGTCACCTCTCAGGCGTTTCTCAGCAGCCTTTCAGACAGAGGCTGCAAAGCCGTGATCTTTGTGGAATATGTACCCGTTTCAGACGGGAGCAGGGCGCTCGCGCCGGATGACGCACAGCGTGCCGAACTGATGCGGGAGATTGAACGCCTGCGTGCGGAGCAGCCCGAAACGGTCTTTATCGCGTTCCCGGGCGATGAAAAGCGCTCCGGCGGCTGTGTTGCGGCAGGCAGAGGGTTCTTTCATATCAATTCTCACGGCGGCGCGGAGCCATGCCCGTTTTCGCCCTATTCGGATGTGAATGTGAAGAACACTTCTCTGCGGGAAGCGCTCTGTTCTCCGCTGTTCACCGCGCTGCGGGACGGCGGTATGCTGCTGGAGGACCATGCGGGAGGGTGTGTACTATACGAGAAGCGGGAACAGGTCGAGGCGCTGCTGAAAAAAGCGGAAACCTGATCCGCAGAAACAACGGCTTTCCGGAATGCTGTGCAGAGGCATTCCGGAAAGCCTTTTTTCGTCACGGTATGTATTGACAGCAGTTGTGCGGATATGTTATAATTATGTATACATATCGAATTGATGTGTATTGCAGAAGCATGACAAATATTCACACAAAGGAGTCAGAGACATTATGGCTGAGAAAAACACCGAAAAGCAGCGCGCAACCGAAAAGCAGCTTGCGGAAATCGCAAAGCTGACAGACGAAGAACTGTTTCAGAGGCTCGGCACCGATGCGGACGGCCTGAATCAGGTCGAAGCCAGCGACCGTCTGGAGGAATACGGTCCGAACATCATTGATGCCGGAAACGAGAACAGCCTTGCCAAGCGTGTGCGTGAGGCGCTCATCAATCCGTTCAATGTCGTACTGCTGATCGTGGCGGGCGTCACGCTGGTCACGGATGTCATCATCGCGGAAAAACCGAGCTGGGCGACATTTCTCATGCTGATCTTTGTCGTCGCGGTGTCCGGCATCATTTCCTTCGTACAGGCTGAAAAATCCAACAGCGCCGCGCAGAAGCTCCAGAACATGATCACGAACAAGATCGACGTGATCCGCAACGGCAGCAGCATGGAGATCGGCATTGAAGATGCCGTGCCGGGCGATGTGGTCAAGCTCGCCTCCGGCGATATGATCCCCGGTGATGTGCGTTTCATTGAGACAAAGGATCTGTTCATCGACCAGTCTCAGCTGACCGGCGAAAGCCAGCCTGTCGAGAAATTCGCGGGGCCTGACCCGGAGGGCGATGACATTACGGAGCTTGACAACCTCGGCTTCATGGGCAGCAATATCATCTCCGGCAGCGCGAAGGCCGTCATTCTGACGACCGGAAACAGCACCTATCTGGGCAGCATGGCCAAAAGCCTGAACACCTATCAGGACAAGAGCAGCTTTGAACGAAACATCAATTCCATCAGCAGCCTGCTCATCAAATTCATGGTCATTATGGTGCCGGTCATCTTCATCGCGAACTTTATCACCAAGGGCAGCTGGCTCGATTCGCTGATGTTCGGCATCACGATCGCGGTCGGTCTGATGCCGGAAATGCTGCCGGTCATCATGACCTCCTCCCTCGCAAAGGGCGCTGTCAATATGTCGAAAAAACAGACGATCGTCAAGCGTCTCGGCTCCATCCAGACCTTCGGCGAAATGGATATCTTCTGCACAGACAAAACCGGTACGCTGACGCAGGATGAGATCGTTCTGGAAAAGTACATGGATGTGCTGGGGAGAGAGGACAAGCGCGTGCTGCGCCACGCGTTCCTCAACAGCTACTTCCAGACCGGTCTGAAAAACCTCATGGATGTCGCGATCATCAACCGCGCCGAAAAAGAGGATCTCTCCTTCCTGAAGGAATCCTATGTGCGCGAGGATGAGATCCCGTTTGACTTCAGCCGCCGCCGTATGAGCGTCGTGCTCCACGACAAAAACGGCAAGCGCCAGCTTGTCACAAAGGGCGCCGTAGAGGAGATCCTCTCGATCTGCGGATACATCGAGATCGACGGCGAGGTCAAGCCGATTACGCAGGAACTGATCGACAACGCGCAGAAGCTCGCGACGGAAAACAATCTGGAGGGCATCCGCGTCATTGCCGTGGCACAGAAAAACCGGATCCACGACATCGAACACTTCGGTGTGGAAGATGAAAGCGATATGGTGCTGATCGGCTTTGTCGGATTCCTCGATCCGCCCAAGCCCTCCGCGGAATCCGCCGTCAAGGCGCTCACAAAGAACGGCATCCGCACCGTTGTCCTGACCGGCGATACCGAGGGTGTCGCGATCAACATCTGCGGGCGGCTCGGCATCCCGACGGAATACACGCTGACAGGCGGACAGGTCGATGCGATGTCTGATGAAGAGCTGCTCACCGCCTGCGAAAAATGCCACATCTATTCCAAGCTGTCTCCGTACCAGAAGCAGCGTGTCGTCAAGGCGTTCCAGACGAACGGTCACACGGTCGGCTACATGGGCGACGGCATCAACGACTCACTGCCGCTGAAGCAGGCAGATGTCGGCATCTCGGTCGATACGGCAGTCGATATCGCAAAGGAAGTCGCGGATATCATCCTGCTGGAAAAGGACCTCAATGTGCTGGAGGAGGGCGTCATTGAAGGACGCCGCACCTTCGCGAACATGTCCAAATACCTGAAGATGTCGGTCAGCGGCAACTTCGGCAATATGTTCTCGGTGCTGATCGCCAGCATCTTCCTCCCCTTCCTGCCGCTGCTCCCGATCCACATTCTGGTTCAGAACATTCTCAACGACTTCGCGCAGCTCGGCATGCCGTTTGACCATGTGGAGGACGAAAGCATCCGCCTGCCGAAGAAATGGAACATCCCCGGCATCAAAAAGTTCATGGTGATCTTCGGTCTGCTCAGCACCGTGCTAGATGTGCTCTGCTTCCTTGTGCTGTGGTTCGTCTACAAATTCAACAGCGCGGATCTCGCGGGGTATTTCCAGAACGGCTGGTTCATGTTCGGCGTCATTTCGCAGACCATGGTCATCCATACGATCCGCACGCCGAAAATCCCGTTTGTGCAGGACCGTGCCTCCGCGCAGCTCAGTATTTCAACACTGCTTGTTGTCATAGCGACACTGCTGATCGGATTTACCGGAATCGCGGCGCTCTTTGAGCTGCCGGTCATGGTGCCGTCGTATCTGCTCTGGCTCGCCGGTCTGATGGTTGCCTACACGGTTCTCGCGCAGATTCTGAAGCGCATTTACATGAAGTTCAATCATGAATGGGTCTGAGCGTTCCGCGGTGTCATAAAGCATCGGGCACAACGATGATATACAAAAGCCCCCGCCGTCAGGCGGGGGCATTTTTGTCCTCATAACGGGATTTTCAAGGGACATCTGTCCCTTGAGCGGGGCTTGGGGCGGGCCCCATTATCAATCATCGCGGAGTGAAACTATATTAGGGGGAGCCCTCTATCGCAGGGCTCCCCCTCTTGCCGCTGCGCGGCAATTCACCCCTTTCGGAGCTCTTCTGATGCAGGGGAGAGTTTCGCCGCCTGCGGGCGGCGACGGGGGCTCTGCCCCTCGACCCCGCGAGCTTTTGAAAAAGCTCGACCAAAACTTTTATTGTGGGCTTTGCTATGCTCATAACGGGATTCTCAAGGGACACTGTCCCTTGAGCGGGGTTTGGGGCAGCGCCCCATTATCAATCATTGCTGTCTTGCGGCAATCTCAGATATACGCCGCAGGCGGTGATGCACGCCGGACCTTGACAGCGGCGGGTGGAGCATCGCGCCGATGTCCCGGAGATTCGCGTCGGGCTCCGCAAGCCGTACCCTCGCGACCTCCCGGAGCGTTTCCGGCAGTGCGTCAATGCCGATCGTTTCCTCGATCCTGCGGATATCCGCGATCTGCTGCAGGCCGGCCGTCACGGTTTTTTCGATATTCGCCATATCACAGTTTGTCCGGCGGTTCGTCTGACTGCGGACAGAGCGATAGACCTGCTGGTCGATCATGCGGAAATTCGCGTTGTTTGCACCCAGCAGCGCCAGCAGATCGCCGATCTGCTCGTTCTGCTTGAGATACAGCACAAGCTCGCTGCGCCTTGCCGTCGCCTTCAGACGCACGCTCGGCTGCTCCATTTCTGAAAGCGCTTTCTGAAGTGCCTCACCGAACGCAGCGTCCGGCACGGCCATTTCAAAATGATATCCGCGCTCCGGATCCGTCACGCTGCCGCAGGCGGCAAACACCCCCGCGGTAAACGCCGGCAGCTCCGTCTGCGCAGGAACTGCCGCCGCACGGTCATCCGGCGAGATGTGCAGCGCGCGGCAGAGCCTGCCGACCGGCTCCCTGCCGCTGACCGTAAAGCACCAGACTGCCGATCTGTCCGCTTTGGTACGGAATTCCGTATCCGGACAGACGCCTGTGCAAACCGCGCCGATCAGCTGCGGCAGCATCCCGGCAAGCGCCTGACATTCCGTCTGCACAGTGAGAACCTCATCGGAAAAGCGGCGTGCGGAGAGCAGCACTCCGCTCAAAAACGCGCGGCGCTCCTCCTCTGTCCTGATGCCGGCACAGATCTCTGTTTTTGCTTCATTGGAAAACGACGCCACGAACGGCACTCCCCTCTCCCGGTTTATTTCCGGTGCTTTTTATAGTCGCGGTGATGCGTGAAGATCAGCATTCCGTCCCCGCGCAGCGCCTGTGAGACCAGCTCCGCGAATGTCACGGAGCGGTGTCTGCCGCCCGTGCAGCCGAAGGCCACGACAAGCTGCGGTCTGCCCTCACGGATATACAGCGGGATCAGAAAGCGAAGCATCCCGAGCACGCGTTCAAGGTATTCCCGCGAATCCGGCGAATCCATGACATACTCCTGCACGCAGGCCTCCACGCCGGTATGCTCCTTCAGCTCCTCCACATAATATGGATTCGGCAGACAGCGCATATCAAAGACCAGATCGGCCTCCAGCGGCGCGCCGTGCTTGAAGCCGAAGCTCATCACCTGAATCGTCATCGCGTCCGTGATATGCGGCATGAACAGATTTTTGATCTGATCCTTCAGCTGTGACGCGGATGTATTGGAGGAATCCAGCATGAAATCCGCAGTGGCTCTGAGCGGCTGCAGATGCGCCTGCTCATAGCGGATCGCAGCCGACAGATCGCCCTCAAAGCGCTTTGCAAGCGGGTGACTGCGCCGCGTTGTGCGGAACCGCTTCATCAGCACGGTCTCCGATGCCTCCAGACAGAGCACGCGGCATCTGACCTCGTCATGCAGTTCCTTCTTCAGTGCGCGGTAGCCCTCCGCCAGCTCTGAATACCGGTCGCATGAGCGGATGTCCACAACAACGGCGACACGCGCAAAGCGTCCGTCCCTGTCACGGCATCGCAGCACAAATTCCCGCAGATCAAACAGCGGGAGATTGTCCACAACATAGTAGCCGATATCCTCAAGCGCGTCGGTCGCGCTGGTTTTGCCCGCACCGGCCATTCCGGTGACAACGATCAGTTCCATCATATTCTTCTCTGCGGCTGTTCAGCGCGTTTCCGTGCTGCCGGTCCGTCCGAAACGCTCCGGTTTCAGCGTTTTCCCGTCCGGATAAACCGGATCAGCTCCTCCATATCGTCAAAATCGTCATAATCGCCGATGATGCCTTCTCTGTGATATACAATGCAGGCGCGTTCGTTCGCCTCCAGCCGGTCAAGCAGTGCCTCTGTCCCGTATCTGCGGGCATATTCCGTAAAGGCGCGCGCCTTGATCTTGTCGGAGAACACACCCTTCCGGCAGTCCTTCTCCGTACAATCCCTGCAGGCGGCGATCCCCCTTCCGATACAGCACGACCTGTTCTGACACCACGCAGCGTCTTTGCACCAGTCCAGCGCCAGAAAGCCGTCCTGCCCGCAGCCTCTGCATTTGTCATTCTCGCTGCACAGACAGCAGGCAAGCCCGCAGCGTGCGATGCCGAGTTCCCGTTTCATCTGAAAGCCCTCCGTTACAGAATCGGCGTAAATTCGGCGATCTTCCATGCTCCGTCGGTAAACTGCAGCACGAACCGTTCCTCTGTGAGGCCGTTGTTCTCCGTGATCATGACAAATTCGCCTGTCGTAAACCAGTGACCGACCGCCTTATAGATCAGCGAATTGCCGGCAGTGCCGTTCAGCTCGGTCAGTTCATCGTAATCAACATAGAAATTCTCGGGATAATTCGCGGCGACATAGAGCGTATCGCCGCGCTGCTCATAGCATTCCTCGATCGGATACGGGAACGCAGAGGAGAAGTATTTTGCGTAATCCGCGAGCAGCTTTTCGATGGTCAGTCCTTTGGGCTCCAGCGGATACCAGCCGTCATCCGTCATTTTGTTCTCCGGCTTTGCCGTCGCGGCGATGCCGCCCTCACGGAAGAAATAATCGAGAAGCTTGTAGGCCTGCCGGTAGAGCAGAAGGCCGAGCGCTGCGCGCTGAACATCGTCCAGACTGTCAGGCGGCGCGTCAAAGGCGGCCGCGACAAATTCCGCACTGACAAAGCCTGTCTTTCCGTTTGCTTCCACCTGATACCAGCACTCCGGAATATGCCGTTTGCCGATATTCGCGCAGACCGCGTTTTTGAGCTTGACAGTCGTACCGTGGCTGAGCAGCGTGATTTTCTGGCTGTTCGCCGTCGGCTGGCTGCGCAGATTCAGTCCGGAGCGCGCAAACACATAGCCGGTGCCGGTCAGCACAACGGAACCGCCCTTCGGGAACAGCGCGCCGACATTGAGCGGCTGATCCATCGGGATCTCCGGCTGTGTATCCGCGGCGGTCTGTGTGCCGGACTCCGAAGTTTCCGCATCGGAGCCGGTACTTTCCGGCGCGCCTGCGGCAGTTGATCCGGCCGTCTGGGATGCGGGCGTTCCCGTTCCGGTCGTGACGCTGCCGGACTGACCGGGGGTACAGCCGCAGAGCAGCAGCCCTGCCGACATGAGAAGGATCAAAGACCGTTTCAGCTGTTTCATTGCGATAATGCTCCTTTCGTATCTGCAAAATAGAATCGTGCGGTATCCTGGGTGATTGCTGTACGGGAATCTGTGTCTCCGGCAGATCAAGCGCGGGAACGCTGCGCTTCACCGCCCTGTCATCCGCCTGAGCAGCAGCGTGCCGTTTTCCTTCAGCCACTTCTGACAGCGGTCATAATCGGGGAATACCCGGTAAACAGCCTCGTAAAACCGTGCGGAATGGTTCATTTCCAGCCTGTGGCAGAGCTCATGCACGATCACGCTGTCCAGCACATCCTCCGGCGCGAGCATCAGCAGGCAGTTGAAATTGAGATTGCCCTCCGCCGTGCAGCTGCCCCATCGCGTTTTCTGGTTCCGAATCGTGATCCTGCCGTATGTCACGCCGAGCAGCTCCGCGAAATGCCGCACCTTCGGCGGAATGACCTGCACGGCCTGATCCGCAAGGCGTTCCAGCTCCGCGGCATCAAGCGGCGGCAGTGCTTTGACCTGTTCGCGCATCCCGTTCTGCCGCTCCAGCATCCCGCAGATGCGTGCCGCCTTGCGCTCCAGAAACGCGGTAATGTCTCTGAGCGGCAGACGAAGCGGCGCCCGCACCGTGATGCGGCCCTCTGTGTCCACCGTCACGGTGACCGATTTCCGGCTGCTTCTGAGCAGGCTGATTTCCCCCGGTATCCCCTTTACACTGATCGTTTCCATGTTTGCTCTTTTCCTGCTGAACGGCTCCGCAAGCGGCATTCACGCTTCAACATCTGTTTCAATGATCATCTTTCTGCAGGCGGAACAGAAATACGCTTCAGCAGTAAACGTGCTCAGTGTGTACTGCACTGCGGTGACCTGTCCGCTGCCGGAAAGCGCATCCCAGAAATCCGCCTTTCTGTCGCCTGCTTTCCACCGGACCCTGCATCTCCCGTCGCCTGACAAAACGCCCTTTTGAGCTTCTTTTCCGCAAAACGGACATACCATCAAAAACTCCTCCTTCAGGCGGAACACACCGCAGTCCGGCGGAACGTACCGACTTCATATACACAGTTCTATTATACTCCAAAATCTTCTGCCTGTCAATCGGAGCACCGCTTCATCACCCTGTCGAAAACTCTGCCCTCTCAGTGCCGATTTCTTATCATTTCTCCGAAATTGCATCTTTTTTCAGCCGGAAAGACGGGAAACCGCGCCCGCATTTTTCCGTAAATTCAATGAATTCCGGCAGCACTTTCCGTTCCGCCCCCAAGCCCCGCCGCCTTGACAGCAGGCGCGGAACTGTGCTATAATATGAGATGAAAATTATCCGGAACGGAAAGGAATGTGCATCATGAGAAAACGCAGACTCGCCTTTGACAACGCCAAATACCTCAAGACACAGTCCGCACACATCCGCGAGCGTATTGCCCAGTTCGGCAACCGCCTTTACCTTGAATTCGGCGGCAAGCTCTACGACGATTTCCACGCATCCCGCGTCCTGCCGGGCTTTCAGCCGGACAGCAAGCTGAGAATGCTGCTGCAGATGAAGAAGGATGTTGAGATCGTCATCGCGATCAATGCCGATGACATTGAGCAGAACCGCACACGCGGCGACCTCGGCATCACCTATGACACCGATGTTCTCCGCCTGATCGGCATCTTCCGCGAAAAAGGGCTCTATGTCGGCAGCGTCGTCATGACGCGCTTCACCGGAGAACCCGCCGCCGAGAAATTCCAGAAGCGTCTGGAAGCATCCGGCATCCGTGTTTACCGCCATTACCCGATCGAGGGCTATCCCTCCAATCTGCCGCTGATCCTCTCTGAGGAGGGCTTCGGCAAAAACGAATACATTGAAGTCAGCCGGCAGCTTGTCGTTGTCACGGCGCCCGGTCCCGGCTCCGGCAAAATGGCCGTCTGTCTCTCCCAGATCTATCAGGAGCATCAGATGGGCAAGGAATCCGGCTACGCGAAATTCGAGACCTTCCCCATCTGGAACCTGCCGCTCAAGCATCCGGTCAATATGGCCTACGAGGCCGCGACCGCCGATCTGAACGACATCAACATGATTGACCCGTTCCATCTGGACGCCTATGAAAAAACCGCGGTCAATTATAACCGCGATGTGGAGGTCTTCCCCGTTCTGCACGCCATGTTCCAGCAGATCTACGGCACCTCGCCCTATCAGTCCCCGACAGACATGGGCGTCAATATGGCAGGCTTCTGCATTGTGGATGACGATGCCGCAAAGGCCGCGTCACGTCAGGAGATCATCCGCCGGTATTTTCAGGAGCGCTGCGATCTGCGTCAGGGCAAATCAGACGCGGAGACTGTCTACAAGCTGGAACTGCTCATGCAGCAGATGGGGCTGACCGAAGAGGAACGCCCGGTTATCGCAAAGGCGAGAGAGGTCGCCGAAAAGACCGGCACCCCTGCCGCAGCACTGCAGCTCCCGAACGGAAAAATCATCACCGGAAAAACAAGCGATCTCATGGGTCCGTGCTCGACCATGCTTGTCAACGCGCTGAAATCGCTCGGCAAGATCAATGACGATATTCTGCTGCTCTCCCCGACGGTCATTCAGCCGATCCAGCATCTCAAGGTTGATCACCTCGGCAACGAAAACCCGCGCCTGCACACCGATGAAACACTGGTTGCGCTTTCGATCTCCGCCGCGACGAATCCGACCGCGGAGCGCGCCATGACGCAGCTGGCCAAGCTGCGCGGCTGTGAGATGCATTCGACGGTCATCCTTTCGCAGGTTGATGAACGGACACTCCGGCGGCTCGGCATCAACATCACCTGTGACGCGCAGTTCCAGAGCAACCGGCTCTATCAGAAATAATCATCCGGACAGCCGAAGCGGTTTTCAGAGCCGCTTCGGCTGATCTTTCGCACAGATGCGTGTTTTTTGTGCATTATGCCGAATCGGAAAAAAGGCCTTGACATTCAGCATGAAATCTGCTATACTATTCAAGTAGCGGATGCGAGTGTGCTGGAATTGGC
>JAGDBX010000018.1 GCA_018110935.1 Oscillospiraceae bacterium | reverse complement strand
TTCAAAAGCTCGCGGGGTCGAGGGGCAGCGCCCTCTGGCCGCCCTCCGCAGAGCGCGGAATCCCCCGCATCAGAAGAGCTCCGAAAGGGGTGAATTGCCGCGCAGCGGCAAGAGGGGGAGCCCTGCGATAGAGGGCTCCCCCTAAGCGAATCGCAGAGCGATTTGCCCTTAATGTATCGCTTCGCGATGATCATAATGGGGCTCCGCCCCATGCCCCGCTCAAGGGACAAATGTCCCTTGAGAATCCCGCTATGAGCACATGAAATCCCCCGCCGTATGGCGGGGGATTCTGCTTTCCTTTACTGGATCATGCCGCCCTCTTCCATACGGGCGTTCAGTGTGCGGAGCGCGGGCAGCGCCGCGACTGAAGCAACCAGCAGATTCAGCAGCACTGTCAGCAGGAAGGCTGCACCGACTGCCGCAAAGAACATCGGAAGCACCCACATCATCTCCGTGTCGCCCGAGATATCGATCTTTGAGGCCAGGAAGAAAGCACCTGCCGCGCCGAGGACGCAGCCGATCAGAGTTGCCGTCCCGCTGAAGATCATGCTCTCCAGACGGACGGTTCTGCGGACTGCTTTCTTGGACATTCCCACGGTCCGGAGCATCATCAGCTCGTCCGCGCGGTTCAGCACGCTTGTGTTGACTGTGTTGATCATGGACAGAATGCCGGTCATCCAGAGCGAAAGCAGCGCAACTGCCGCAATCGTCACAATTGCCGTGAGCAACGTTTTGAAGCCTGTTCCGCTGTAGTATTCGTCATAGAGTATGGCTGTTTCGGGATTTTCCTGACAGAATGCCGTCAGTTCTTCTTTTGCCGCCTTGTAGTCATCTGTGCTGCGGACAGTGAAACATATTTCCGTTTTTCCACTGTAAATCGGCAGCAGTTTGCTGAGCGCAGTCACAGGCAGCAGGAGCCGGCCGGAACGATGCTTGCTGTTATTTATTTCCAGAAATGACATGCGGTGTGCGAAATATCGGGCCGCATCAGCCTGAGACAGATTCAGACTGCCGAGCAGCGGGAAACTGACGGAGTCCATGCCGTTGGATGCTGATTTCAGCTCAACCGGAACATCATAGTTCATCAGCTCAGAATCGCCGGTATACGCATTGTCTGAAATCACGAAATAAGCCTTCAGCGACTTCGACCATTCCTCATAGCTGACACCGGTCAAGGGTTCAAAGATTTCCTTGTATTCTGCAGGCGTGACCAGCAGAGCGCTGCTGACCGGACTGCCGTCCCAGTTGACTGAAAGCAGCAGCTCCGCGGCTTTGCTGTCCGTCTGCCTGAGAACTTCTCCGGCACTGGAATCCAGAGGAATTTCCCGGAAAACGTCGGCGTTGACGCTTGCGAAGTGCGGGCTTGCCAAAAAGCGCTGTTCCGCTTCCTCGATCGTCCGGCCTTCCCCGTTCCAGAAGTCCAGACAGAAGTCCGCCGTTTTGATTTCATTCTTGATTTTTGAATAGGAACCGGCGAAGAACAGCCCGATCACGCTGCCGAAGAAGAACAGCATGACGCCGACCGACATCGTCACGACAGAAACGATAAAGCGTCTGCGCGTGCGGCGGATGTTCCGCATGGTGTAATGCCGGAGGAAGCCGGAGAAGGAACGGCGCAGCTTTGCCTTTTTCGGTGCCTGCGGGAGTCCCTTTTCTTTGCGCGCACGCAGTTCGGCGCGCTTTTGCGCACGCTGTTCCGGATCACCGAACAGGCTGCGCGTCCAGATGCTCTGCTTTTTGTTGCCCTTCAGCACGGAACGCTTTGAGGCTTCCAGCGGCGCGTAGGCTCTTGCCGCCCACATGGAGGAGCCGTATGCCGAAAAGAACACAGCCGCGACCGCGATGAGCGTGAAGATCAGCATCAGCAGAGGACTGGTGCGGAAGGGTGCGCCGAGACCGAGACTGTCAAACGCATGTGCGGTGAGCTTGGCGCAGAGCCATGCCGCGAACATCCCGAGCGGAATCGCCGCGACGCAGTAGAACAGTGCTTCGAGGCAGACGAGTGCCGCGACCTGCCTGCGGGACGCACCCATGATGCGGAGCGTTGCGAACTGTGCGCGCCGCTCCTGCACGGAGATTTCAAAGGCGTTGTCGATGACCATGCGCATCAGCACCCAGAGCAGGAGCGCGGTCACGAGTACTGCGATCAGCAGCGGGAGCTTCGTCTCAAAATCAGTCAGCCATTCGGCGATCGAATCGGTGCCGCGCAGCTTCAGCGAGAGCAGCTCGGTGTTGTAAAGCCGGTGTTTGTCTTCAGGCCGCATCGGGTGCAGAACAGAGTCGGATTCCTCCGGATTCAGCCCGAGATCCCGGTACAGCTGCTCCATCGCATCGTCAAAATTCAGATCGGGGCGGATCGTCAGCATTGTCTTTTCATACGAACCGGCCGAAAGCATGACATGTACCATTCCCGTCATATTTCCGTCTGCATCGGTGTCCGTCACCGTTTCTTTCAGGTCGGAATTGATCCGCGCGATCTCATCCAGTACACTGAGATCTGTGCCGTAGGAAACAAACAGAACGGTATCGGGATCATCTCTTCTGAAAGAGCCTCTGAAGCTGTCCGGCACAAAGCCGCCGACCGTCAGCCGCAGTGTCCCGGTTTTTCCGCGCCTGATATCCGAAAACTGAATGTTCCCGAATCCGAATTCCCTTTTCAGTGCATCCAGTTTTGTCCACGGCAGGATATACTCACGCGTTTCCTGATCTGTCATCCGGTCCCGGTCCTCATTGTAGAGGACCGGTTTCTGTTCATAGAACAGCGCCGCGCCGGGGTGTTCGGCAAGCTCCTGCTCATGCTGCCTGCGGATCTCCTCGATCTGTGCGGAATCGTCCGGAATGACGGCGCTGACGGGCGTGAATGTGATTTCGTAGGTGTCGCCCTGTTTCCATCCCTCTGCCTCCATGGATTCCGGCAGGAAGATCATATTCTCTTCGCCCCCGCACAGCTTTTCGGGGATCAGGTTGAAGTTGTAGGAGTCCTGGAGCAATGTGCTGTCTCCCAGTGCCTTCATGAAGCTGACCATCTGATGCTGTGTGGTCTTTCCGCCGGCCGTAACTTCAAAATAGCGGTATTGACCGGCTGCGGGTTCGCTGTCGGAAAACTGATTCCATTGCAGAAGGGTATTGTTCAGCGTGAAGCATCTGTCCGTCGCAAGATGTCCGTGGATCTGCCTGCGCAGTTTTTCATCGAGTTCATTCAGCTCCCGGCTGACGATACGCTCTTCTTCATCGGTCAGCACGCCGTCGGCGCTGTATTTCTGATCCAGTTCATCGGCGAGCTTCATACATGCTTTTTCGATCAGCGGATCGGCAGATACCTCCCACGCGCCGTCGCGTGCGATGACATTCTCGATCAAGGTGTTCCGCACGATGGAGGCCGCGCCTGCCAGCAGATTGAAGATGAACACGGCCAGCGTGACGCAGAGGAAGGTCAGCCATGTGCGGAGCTTCTGCCGGCGGATGTATTTCAGTGAAAGAGAGATCAGATGCTTCACGGCGCACTCACCCCGTTCTCCAGCTTTGTCAGAACACCGTCGCGCATCTGATAGACGATATCGGCCTGTGCGGCGATCGTCAGGTCATGTGTGATGAGCAGCAGCGCCTGATTGTATTTTTTCACGGATTCCTTCAGGATGCTGATGATCTCGCGGGAGTTTCCGGTGTCGAGATTTCCGGTCGGCTCGTCCGCCAGAATGATCTCCGGCTTGTGGATGAGGGCGCGGACGAATGCCGCGCGCTGCTGCTGACCGCCGGAAAGCTCGTGCGGAAAACTGCGGCGCTTCGATTCGAGCCCTGTCAGGCGCAGCAGTTCGGCGAGATAGGGATAATCCGGTTCGGTGCTGTCGAGATTCATCGGCAGCACAATGTTTTCCTCCACCGTCAGCACGGGGATCAGATTGTAATTCTGGAAGATGAACCCGACCTTTCTGCGGCGGTAAACCGAAAGCTCGTCATCGTTCATGCCGGAGAGATCCTCACCGTCCACGATCACCTTGCCGGAATCCGGCTTCAGAAGCGAGCCGACAACATTGAGCAGCGTCGTCTTTCCGCTGCCGCTTTCGCCTGTCACGGCCGCAAACACGCCCCGTTCCAGCGTGAAGCTGACATCGCTGAGCGCTTTGACAGCCGTATCACCCTGCCCGAAGGTCTTGCATACATTCTGTACTTCCATCAGATTCTGTACCGTATCCATTTTCTTATCCTCCGTTTTTGTGTCCGGAACAGGAAATATGCCGTTCCCGTTCTGCCTTGTACCCATCATATCACAGAAATCTTACGCGAAAGTGACGAACGGAAAAATGATCAAAAAACGGTCAACTGCACAAAAACGCGCTCTGTGATTTGTGCATCTTCACGATTTGTCCGTTTGAGTGTTGGAATTTGTACGGGGATACCGTATAATGGAATAGAAGACACAATCCGTTTCCTGCTGAACAAAAATCTGAGGAGGAATTAACTATGAAACTGAAGAAACTCATTTCGGTACTGTCCGCAATCACAATGCTGGCCGGATCCGCAAACTGTATTGTATCCGCCGCCGCAAAAGGCGCGGGCGATGTCGATCAGAACGGAAAGGTCGAAATCGCCGACGCGATCATGCTGGCGCGCTGGCTCGCGGAGGATGACATCACGGTCACGACAGCGGGTCTCAGCGATGCGGACCTGACCGGCGACGGCATCGTCACCGCAGACGATCAGGCAAAGCTGCTCTGCTGGCTCGCGGGCGTCGAACAGAACGATCCGCAGCCTCAGGAAAGACGCTCCGTCGATCTGCTCAGCGGCATCGAACAGGGCGAAGTGACAAAGCTCGCGCCCGCCGCTGCGGAATTCACCGCGGCACAGGCAAAGTTCTCCGCCGATCTGCTCCGGGAGATCCAGGACGCGGAGGAGGACAAGGACAAGAATCTGCTGCTCTCGCCGGTTTCTGTCTCGCTGGCGCTCGGCATGACGATGAACGGCGCAAAGGGGCAGACTCTTGAAGAGATGCAGAAGGTGCTGGGCGACGACCTCACCGCCGAAAAGCTCAATCAGTATTACGCGGGCTGGTCTTATCAGCTCCTGCAGCCGAATCTCATCAGCTTCTGGGACTATGACGAGAACGGAAACATCAAACGGTTTGATGCGGAATCCACGCCGATCACGATCGCAAACGCGATCTGGTTCCGCGACAACGAGCAGATGATCCATGTGCCGCAGTCCTTCCTGCAGACGACCGCAGACTATTATAAAGCGGGTGCCTTCAAGGCTCCGTTCAATCAGTCAACTGTTGATGATATCAATGGCTGGTGCTTTGAAAACACGCATCACATGATCCCGAATGTCATTGATTATCTCCCGGAGGACGCCGTTATGGTGCTGGCCAACGCGCTGACCTTTGAGGACAACTGGGCAGAAGTATATGAGGAGTATCAGGTGCGTGACGAGACCTTCCATGCGTCAAACGGCAAAAACCACGATGTGGAAATGATGTCCGCCACCGAAAATGTGTATCTGCATGACGACAAGGCGACCGGCTTCATAAAATCCTACCGCGATCCGCGCTATTCCTTTGCGGCCGTGCTCCCGAACGAGGATGTTTCGCTCGACGAGTATATCGCTTCGCTGGACGGCGAAAAGCTCTGGAATCTCACGGAATCAAAAGAACACTGCGAGGTCATCACCAAGATGCCGAAATTCCAGTTCGACTATGAGCTGAACATGAACGATACGCTCAAGGCGCTCGGAATGCCGACAGCCTTTATGCCCGGCATAGCCGACTTCACCGGCCTGAACGATCTGGAGGATATGCCGACATGGATCGGAAAGGTCATTCACAAGACACATATTGATCTGAGCGAAACCGGCACAAAGGCAGCGGCTGTCACCGCCGTGATCATGGAAGCGGGCTGTGCGCTCGATCCCGACAAGCCGGAGCCGAAAGAGGTCATCCTCGACCGCCCGTTCCTGTTCATGATCATGGACAACACAACGGGGCTGCCGATCTTCATCGGCACGGTCAAGGACATTCAGCCGGCTGAATGACAGGCCGATGGTCCGTAAAAAACAGTTCTTTCAGGAGGATGCAGTCATGAAAATGCGAAAAATACTCTCAGTGCTGTCCGCGCTGACGCTTCTCACCGGCAGTCTGACCGGCATCAGTGTTTCCGCTGCCGGAAAGGGTGCGGGCGATGTCGATCAGAACGGAAGAGTTGAAATCGCCGACGCGATCATGCTGGCGCGCTGGCTCGCAGAGGATGAAATCACGGTCACGACGGCAGGTATTGCCGATGCGGACCTGAACGGCGACGGAACCGTCACTTCAGAAGATCAGGCAAAGCTGCTCTGCTGGCTGGCGGGTGTGCCGGACGAGGATCAGAAGCCTTTTGAAATGCGCTCGGTCGATCTGCTTGCCGATGTGCGGAAGGGCAGCGCGTCCATGCTCGATCCGTCAGAGGCGGCGTTCCGCAGCGCGCAGGCGGACTTTTCCGCGGAGCTGTTCCGGAAGCTGCAGGAGGGGGAGACAGACAAGAACAGGAATCTGTTGGTTTCTCCGGTCTCTGTCTCGCTGGCGCTCGGCATGACGATGAACGGCGCCAAGGGTGAGACACTCACCGAAATGCAGAAGGCGCTCGGCGGCGATCTGACCGCAGAGCTGCTCAACGGCTATTACGCGGGCTGGTCGGATTATCTGCTCGGTCCGGAAAAGGTTACTTATTTCGATTCCGACTTCAAAAGAGTCACGGAGGACAGTGTGCCGGTCACGCTGGCAAACGCGGTCTGGTTCCGCGACAACGAACAGATGATCCGCGTGCCGCAGCCCTTCCTGCAGACCGTTTCGGACTTCTACGGCGCGGCAGCTTACAAGGCGCCGTTTGACGAAACGACTGTCAGTGACATCAACGGCTGGTGCGATGAAAACACGCATCACATGATCCCGAAGGTGATCGATCAGCTGACAAAGGAGGATGTCATGGTGCTGGCAAACGCCCTGACCTTCGAGGATGTCTGGTTGAATCCCTATGAAAACTTTTCTGTGGCAGACGGCAAGTTCACCGCGTCAGACGGAGAGGTCCGCGATGTGAAGATGCTGCACGGCGGCGAGGGAACTTACCTGAATGACGGCAAGGCGACCGGCTTCATCAAGGCTTACCGTGATCCGCGCTTTGCCTTCGCGGCGGTGCTTCCGAATGAGGATATTTCGCTCGATGACTATATCGCAGGGTTTGACGGCGAGGCACTGGACAAGCTGCTCGGCTCCGCGGAGAGCTGCGAGGTCATCACGACCACACCGAAGTTCTGCTATGATTATTCTGTCACGATGAATCAGGCACTTTCCGCGCTCGGCATGCCGACGGCGTTCCAGCCCGGCGTCGCGGATTTCACCGGCCTGAATGATGCGGAAGGCATGGATACATGGATCGGGCAGGTGCTTCACAAGACGCACATTGACCTGTCCGAATCCGGCACAAAGGCTGCCGCGGTCACAGTCGTCATAATGAAGGCTACCAGCGCGATCGGAGACGAGCCTGAAAAGCCGCAGCCGAAGATCGTAAAGCTCGAACGCCCGTTCCTGTTCATGATTCTGGACAGAGTACACAATCTGCCTGTCTTCATCGGCACGGTCAAGACTGTTTAAGCGACATAACAGAGCCCTGAAAAGGAGAAAAAAGAATGAAATGCAGAAGAATACTCTCAGTCCTGTCCGCACTGACGCTTATGGCGGGCAGCATGACCGGCATCAGTGTTTCCGCGGCTGAAAAGGGCGCGGGCGATGTCGATCAGAACGGAAAGGTCGAAATCGCAGACGCGATCATGCTGGCACGCTGGCTCGCGGAGGATGACATCACGGTCACGACGGCAGGCCTTGCCGATGCAGACCTGAACGGCGACGGGATCGTCACCTCGGAGGATCAGGGAAAGCTGCTCTGCCGGCTGGCCGGCATTCCCGAAGAACAGCCCGCAGAACGGCGCTCCGTCGATCTGCTCAAGGGCATTGAGACAAGCGAAGGCATAAAAGGCAAGGCGGCAGACGCGGCCTTCGTTGCGGCACAGTCAAAGTTCTCTGTTGATCTGCTGAAGCAGGCGCTGGAAAAGGAAACGGACAAGAACAAGAATCTGCTCGTTTCGCCGCTTTCGGTCTCGCTGGCGCTCGGCATGACGATGAACGGCGCCAAGGGCGATACGCTCGCAGAGATGCAGAAGGTGCTGGGCGGCGAGCTCACCGCGGATGAACTGAACGCCTATTACAAGGGCTGGTCAGACCGCCTTCTTGCACCGGAGACCGTCCGGTATTACGGCTACAACGAAGACGGATATTTCGATGAGATCGAAACGGAATCCGCGCCGGTCACACTGGCAAACGCGATCTGGATCAAGGATGACGAACAGATGATCCGGGTGCCGCGGCCGTTTTTGCAGAATATCGCTGATTACTACAGGGCAGGCGTGTTCAAGGCGCCGTGTGATGACACCACGGTGGACGATGTCAATATCTGGTGCGACGAGAACACACATCACATGATCCCGAAGGTGCTGGACGAGCTGAGCCCGGATGCGGTCATGCTGCTCGCCAATGCCCTGACTTTTGAGGATGTCTGGGATACGCAGTATGAGGATTATCGTGTGGGAGACGGAACTTTCACAGCCGCGAACGGCGAGATCCGCGATGTGAAAATGATGCACAGCGAGGAGGGCGTTTACCTCTCTGATGATGAGGCGACCGGCTTCATGAAGGACTACCGCGATCGGCGCTACAGTTTCGCCGCGCTGCTCCCGAACGAGGACATTTCGATCGATGACTACATCGCTTCTCTGGACGGCGAAAAGCTGGAAAAGCTCCTGCAGACGAAAGACTACTGCGATGTGAATGCCGCAATGCCGAAATTCAGCTTTGACTACAGCACGGAGCTGGGCGATGTGCTGAAGGCACTCGGAATGCCGACTGCGTTCGGCGAGGGAGAAACCGCCCCGGAATTCACCGGACTGAATGAAGCGAATGTAGAGGGTGATACCAAGATCAGCCGCGTCATCCACAAGACGCATATTGATGTCAGCGAATCCGGCACAAAGGCCGCTGCCGTCACGGTTGTGGAGATGTGTGTGGAAAGTGCGGTTGAGGAGCCGCCGCAGCCGAAGATCGTCAAGCTTGACCGCCCGTTCGTGTTCATGATTCTCGACAATCAGACCGGTCTGCCGCTCTTTATCGGCGCCGTCAAGGACATTCTGTGATCAGCACAAATACACACCGAAGCGGGGGCATTTGTCTCCGCTGAGGGTGTTTCTTCGGAAGTAACACCTGAGCGATAAGAAATGGAGGTCTTTGTATGAAAAGCAAGGTCATCGCGCTGGCCGCAGCCGTGCTGCTCGGCACATCGCCGTGCTCTTTGCCGGTTTCCGCCGCGCCGGAGACTGTCGCAGCCTCTGACGCGGAGTCAGACGAACTGCTGCAGCGGACATACACGCTGATGCAGCAGTTTACGGCGGATCATCCGGGGACGCTGCTGGAAAATATCGTTCCGGAGTGGTACGGCGTTGCGATCCGCTATCCCGTGGAACAGGAATCTGCGATCCTGTCAGATCTCGCGGCGGTCCTGCGGGAAAACAACATCCCTGAAGAGATGGTCGCATACGCCCCGCTGCCGCTCAGCGCTGATATTCTGAAGGGCGATGTCGATCAGAACGGCAAAGTCGAGATCGCCGACGCGATCATGCTGGCACGCTGGCTCGCGGAAGATCCCATCACGGTCACGGCGGGAGGCCTTACCGCTGCGGATCTGACAGGCGACGGGCTGGTCACATCAGAGGACGCGGTATCGCTGCTGCGCCGGCTGGCCGGCGTCAGAGAAGAAACGGAACAGTCCTCTGAGGGGCATTCCGTCGATCTCCTCAGCGGCTATGCACGCGGCGGCGGTGTCGTGGAGGACACACTGTCCGTTGCGGACTGTCAGGATGCGGCGTACAACTTCGCGGCAAAGCTTCTGAAGAAGCTCTGCAGCGAGGACAGCGGCAACACGCTGATCTCGCCGATGTCGGTGTCGCTTGCGCTCGGCATGACCGCAAACGGTGCCAAGGGGCAGACGCAGGATGAAATGTACGCGCTGCTGGCAGAAAACCTGGAGCAGAAAGAGCATTTCAATATGTGGTGCAAGACATGGCAGGACTACACGCGGGATTTCAACGCAAAGCAGCTTGAGGTCGCAAACGCGATCTGGTTCCGCGATGACGAAAACCGCATCCTTGTGCCGGACGCGTTCCGGAAGACTGTCGCGGATTATTACGACGCGTCGCTCTATAAGGCGCCCTTTGACGAAACGACACTCAGCGACGTCAACGGCTGGGTGAATGAGAAAACGCACGGGATGATCCCGGACATTCTGGAGAAGGCTGATCCGCAGCATATCATGTATCTGCTCAACGCGCTGGCCTTTGAGGCAGAGTGGGAAAAGGAGTACTGCAAGGAAGAGGTCCGTCCCGGTCTGTTCACCGGCGCAGACGGCTTCCCGTACGGCGTGGACATGATGTACAGCGAGGAGAGCATCTATCTTGAGAGTGAGAACGCAACAGGCTTTATGAAGCCGTTTGCACACGATAATACTTCGAACGGATACTGCTTCGCGGCAGTTCTGCCGAATGAAGGCATTTCGATCGACGAGTATATCGCCGGGCTGGACGCGGAAGAGATCGCCGCGCTGCTGCGGAATCAGCGGCAGGCCAATGTCAGGACAGCGATGCCGAAGTTCTCCTTTGAATGGGGCAAGAGCCTGAAGCCGGCACTGAAAGCGCTCGGAATGCAGTCGGCATTCTCGGCAGAAGATGCCGACTTCAGCGGCCTGAACGACCGCGCAACGCCCGAAAATCCGACCTATATTGAGGATGTGATCCACAAGACCTTTATCGAAGTCGGTCCGCTGGGCGCAAAGGCGGGCGCCGCAACGGCAGTCATCATGGTAAACAGGGGGGGGCCGGCGAAGATGAAGCAGGTCACGCTCGACCGCCCGTTCCTGTTCATGATCGTGGACAGAGCGTGCATGGTGCCGGTCTTTATCGGTGTTGTGCGGCAGACCGGTGAGGAGGTCTGCGTGCAGAATACATGCGTGCCGGATACAACGACCGAAGCAGAAAGCACCACAACGACAACAACAGAATGGCACTGCATCAGCACGCCGGAACAGTTTTCAACGACCAGCACGATGGTCTACGAAAACCCGGTGATCCGGACCACAGCGGTCGCGGAATGACCGCCTGAACACTGTCAGTCTCCCGTTTTTACAGCGGGCAGATGAAAAAAAGGGGAGAGTGCGCCGCGGCGGCAAGCAGCGGCGCACTCGCGTTCAGAAGCCGGAGCGGGCCTTCGCTTCGTCAAAGTGCACAAAGCAGAGCCGGTATTTTCGGGAAAACGCTGAAATTCTTTCGGATGCTTGCAAGGATTTTAGCCTCATGGTATAATATGAGTATCATTCGCCGAATGGGAACCAGCATACCCGCATCTCCGGGAGCTCGCCCGGCGACATAGTAAGGAGAGATAAACCTTGAAAACCATTGACACCGCAAAAATCAAAAACATTGTACTTACCGGTCACAGCGGCTGCGGCAAGACTGCTCTGGCAGAAGCCCTGCTCTACCGCGCCGGGGTGATCGACCGCATCGGCAAAGCAGCGGACGGCAACACCGTCTGCGATTACGACGCAGAGGAAATCAAGCGGAAGTATTCCATCAATCTCTCGCTTGCAAACTTTGAATACGGCGATTTCAAGATCAACCTGATCGATGTGCCGGGCCTGCTCGATTTCGCGGCAGCGACCAACGAAGGCCTCTTCGCAGGTGATACCGTTGTCATCTGCGTTTCCGCAAAGTCCGGCGTTCATGTCGGCACCGTCAAGGCATTCCGCGCTGCTGTCAAGCAGGGCAAGCACATTCTCTTTGTCGTCACCAAGATCGACGACCCGAACCAGGACTTCTACGGCACCCTGAACGCCCTGAAGGAAAACTTCGGCGCAAAGGTCTGCCCCGTGATCGTTCCGGAGATCGCGAACGGTCAGTTCAAGTCGCTTGTGCATCTCGGCAGAATGAAGTCCTATACCTACGACAAAAAGGGCGCATCCGTCGCGGCAGACGCGAACGGCATCACGCTGAACGATAAAGAAGGCATTACCGCTGATGATATGCTCTCCGGCCTTTCTGAGGCAGTCGCGGAGACCTCTGACGATCTGATGGAGAAGTTCTTCGCAGAAGAGCCCTTCACACAGGAGGAGATCACACACGGCATCCATGAGGCGATGCGTACCGGCGTGGCATATCCGGTCTTCACCGTTTCCTGCACAAATCCCGCAGGCTGCGACCTGCTGCTTGAGTTCCTCAAGTATATGCCCGATCCGACCAGCGCCGGCGCGTACAGCGCGGAAGACAGCACAGGCAAGGCGGTCGATGTCAAGGTCGATCCGGCCGCACCGGTTTCCGCGTTCGTGTTCCGCACCGTCGCCGATCCGTTCGGCAAGATGAGCTTCATCAAGGTCATCACCGGCACGCTGAAGCCTGATACCGACCTCGTCAACGCCAGCACAGGCGCGGCGGAGCATATCGGCAAGATCTTCACGATGCTCGGCAAGAAGCAGATCGAAGTGGAAGCCGCCAACGCCGGCGATATCGTCATTGTGACCAAGCTCAACGCCACCACAGGCGATTCCCTCTGCGCGGCGGAGAATGTTGTGAAATTCGCGCCGGTGCAGTATCCGAACCCGACCTACCGCATGGCGGTCAAGGCAACGGCACAGGGCGACGAGTCCAAGATCGGCACCAGCCTTGCAAAGCTGCTCGAGGAGGACAAGTCCCTCTCCTATACGCTTGACACCACGACCAAGGAGCGCATCCTCGCCGGTCTCGGCGATCAGCACCTCGATGTTGTCAAGGCGAAGCTGAAGACCAAGTTCAATGTCGATATTCTGCTCGAAGAGCCGAAGATCGCATACAAGGAGACCATCCGCAAGAAGACCGACAAGGTGCAGGGACGCCACAAGAAGCAGTCCGGCGGTCACGGTCAGTTCGGTGATGTGTGGATCGAGTTTGAGCCGACAGATTCTGACAGCCTCGTCTTTGAGGAAAAGATTTTCGGCGGCTCTGTTCCGAAGAATTTCTTCCCGGCCATCGAAAAGGGCCTGCAGGAATCCGTTGAGCGCGGTGTGCTCGCGGGCTGCCCGGTCGTCGGCATCAAGGCGACGCTGCTGGACGGTTCCTATCATCCGGTCGATTCCTCTGAAATGGCGTTCAAGATTGCTGCCTCCCTCGCGTTCAAGGAAGGCATGAAGCAGGCCAGTCCGATCATGCTGGAGCCGATCGGTTCGCTCGCTGTTTCGATCCCGGACGACAAGACCGGCGATATCATGGGCAACCTGAGCACACGCCGCGGCAGAGTGCTGGGCATGGAGCCTGCCGGTGACGGCATGACGACGATCTCGGCGGAGGTGCCGATGCGTGAGATGCACGATTTCACGATGTATCTCAGACAGGTCGCCAAGGGCATGGGCGAATTCACATTTGATTTCCTGCGCTATGAGCAGCTCCCTGCGAACCTTCTCGATGAGGTTGTCGCGAGCGTGAAGTCGAGCGCGGGTGACGAAGAATAAAGCAGATATCCACCGCAGACAAGCGGAGAACGGGTAACAACAAAAAAAGGGGTGAACCGCCGGTATGTATACATACCGGCGGTTCTGACTGCATAGAAAGACGGGGGCTTTGCTCTCCTCATAACGGGATTCTCAAGGGACATTTGTCCCTTGAGCGGGGTTTGGGGCGGA
>JAGDBX010000168.1 GCA_018110935.1 Oscillospiraceae bacterium | reverse complement strand
CGCCCTTTTCGTCCGCGATCTTCTTCGCGGCGGCCGTATCCGGGATCTGATCGAAATCAACGCCCGTGTACTGCTTGACCGCGTCGATCATCGTGATGCGCGCAAACGGCTTGCCAAGGTCGATCACGACATCGCCGTACGGAATCTGCGTTGTGCCGCAGACGGTCTGTGCCACATGGCGGAACATATTCTCGGTCAGGTCCATCATACCGTGGTAATCCGTGTATGCCTGATAGAGTTCCATCAGCGTGAATTCCGGATTGTGGCGCGTATCGACGCCCTCGTTGCGGAACACTCTGCCGATCTCATACACACGCTCCAGACCGCCGACGATCAGGCGCTTCAGATACAGCTCCAGCGAAATGCGGAGCTTGACATCCTCATCCAGCGCGTTGTAATGCGTCTCAAACGGTCTTGCCGCCGCGCCGCCCGCGTTGGAAACAAGCATCGGCGTTTCGACCTCAAGGAAGCCCTGCGCGTCGAGGAAGGAACGGATCGTTGCAAGGATCTTGCTGCGCTTGATGAAGGTGTCGCGCACATCCTCATTGACGATCAGGTCAACATAGCGCTGACGGTAGCGCGTGTCGCGGTCGGTCAGACCGTGCCACTTCTCCGGCAGCGGCTTCAGCGACTTGGAAAGCAGCGTGACCTTTGCCGCGTGAACGGAAAGCTCGCCGCTTCTCGTGCGGAAGAGCGTGCCGCTGACGCCGATCAGGTCGCCGATATCCCACTTGCGGAAAGCGGTGAACGCCTCCTCGCCGATGTCGTTCATGCGGACATAGACCTGCATTCTGCCGCTGCGGTCAAGCAGATCGAGGAAGTTTGCCTTGCCCATTTTGCGCCAGCTCATGATTCTGCCGGCAACCGTGACCGTAAACTTCTCGTGCAGTGCCTCCTGCGCGGCTTTCAGGGCTTCTTCGTCAAGATCCGCGGGAATCTCGGCTTCTGCCGCCTCATACATCGCGCGGCAGTCCGCAATATGCGCGGTCACATCAAACTTCGTGATCTGGAACGGATCGCGTCCGTCCGCCTGCATCTCCTGCAGCTTTTCAAGGCGCACCTGACGCAGCGCGTCAATGTCCTCGACGGTCTCGGCAGGCTGATTTGCCTGCAGATTCTGTTCACTCATGCGTTCAGCCCTCCGTTCCGGGGAGTTCGCCGTCGGTGTTGATCTCCAGAACCGTAAAGCTCATGATGCCGACCGGTGCCTCGACGATAAAGGTGTCGCCGACACCCTTGCCGATGACTGCCTTGCCGATCGGGGAATCATCCGCGATCTTGTGCTGGTTGTAGTCCGCCTCGGAACGGCCGACGATCTGCAGCGTTTCGATCTTCTGCGGCTGGCCGTTGAAGGCAGCGCGGCTCAGCACGACCGTACAGCCGGTGCTGACGGAATCGCTGGAGATATTCTGAATGATCTCGGCGTGTTCAAGGATATATTCCAGACGGGAGATCTCCTCTTCCAGACGCGCCTGTTCGTTCCGCGCCTCGTCGTACTCGGCGTTTTCGGAAAGGTCACCGTGGCTTCTTGCCTCGGCAAGTGCTGCTGCGACCTCATCACGGCGCACGCCGGTCAGATCTGCAAGTTCCTTCTGCAGCGCATCAAAATGCTGCTGCGACATTTTTTCTCTGTAAGCTTCCATAAAGATGCCCTCCTCATGTATTCAGAGAGGGAGCAGTCTTGCGGGCTGCTCCCATTTCTGTGAAAGGTTGGATTCAGTCGGTAATCTCGCGGTGGAATTCCTGCAGGGATTTGACGGACAGACAGCCCTTCTGCTCTCTGACCGCACGGATGCCCTCCACAGAGGCATAAGCCGCAGCCATGGTCGTGATATACGGGATGCGGTACTTGATGGCAGCCTTGCGGATGTAGCTGTCGTCATGCAGGCTGTCCGCGCCTGCCGGCGTGTTGATGATCAGATTGATCTTGCCGTTCGTCATCGCGTCGGTGATGTTCGGTCTGCCCTCGTAGAGCTTCTTGATCTTCTCCGCCGGGATGCCGTTCTCCGCGATCATCTCGTAGGTCTTTCCGGTCGCGAGGATCGTAAAGCCGAGATCGTGGAGCTTCTGCGCGAGCGGGATCAGCTCGGGCTTGTCCATGTCGCAGACGGAGAGCAGCACGGTGCCGCCCTCGGGCAGTCTGGTCTGGGTGGCCTCCTGCGCCTTGAAGTACGCCTCACCGAAGTTCGGGGAAATGCCGAGTACTTCGCCGGTGGAGCGCATCTCCGGTCCGAGGATCGGGTCAACCTCCTGGAACATATTGAACGGGAAGACCGCTTCCTTGACGCCGTGATGCGGGATCTTGCGGTCGTGCAGCTCCGGCACCGGAGAAGGCTTGCCGGTCAGCTCAGAGGTCATGATCTGCGTTGCGATGCGAACCATGTTGATGGCGCAGACCTTCGAGACCAGCGGCACGGTTATCGATGCACGCGGGTTTGCTTCGAGGACATACACGGTGTCATCCTCAATCGCATACTGAATATTCATAAGACCGCAGACGCCCATTTCGACGGCAATCT
>JAGDBX010000167.1 GCA_018110935.1 Oscillospiraceae bacterium | reverse complement strand
GACATGATCGCAGAAGCAGGCATTCCGGCTGAGAAGATCAAGAAGCTCTATGAGGGCAGACCGAACATCACCGACGCGATGACGAACGGCAAGATCGACCTCATCATCAATACGCCGGCGGGCGCTGACAGTCTCCACGACGACAGCTACATCCGCAAGGCGGCGATCAAGTACCGTATCCCGTACATCACCACGATGGCGGCAGCATCTGCAACCGCAGAGGGCATTGCAGCTGTCACATCGCAGGGCGGCGCTCTGAGCGTCAAGTCGCTGCAGGAATTCCACAGCGAAATCACCGAATAATCCGGCAGGGATCCTGCCGCAGAAGATCAGAAACCGGTAGGGGAGCAGCGCATTTTTACACTGCTCCCTCTCCGGGTTTTATACAGCCGCTACGAGGAGGATTTTATGGAACACGAATACAGAGAAAAAATGTCACAACAGCATTACGATGCTGAACAACAGAGACTTTCTTATCTGAAGGGTACCCGCCGTACCGAGGTCGCAGATGCACTTGCGGAAGCAAGAAGCCACGGTGACCTTTCTGAAAACGCCGAATACGACGAGGCGCGCAACGAGCAAGCCCGTCTGGAAGATGAAATCAAGAGACTGGAATATACGCTGGAGCACGCGGAGATCATCTCCACGATCTCCTCGGATACCGTCAGCACGGGCTGCGGCGTCATCCTGAGCAGAGCAGAATTCAACGGTCAGCCGCAGAAGATCGAGACGCTCCAGATCGTCGGCCGTTCCGAGGCAGATTACGAGCAGCACAAGATCTCTGATGACTCCCCGATCGGCAAGGCGGTTCTCGGCAAGCGTGTCGGTGATACCTTTATCGTGGAGGCTCCCGTCGGCATCATGACATTCACCGTTCTGGAAATCTCCAGCACGGGCGTATTTGAAACGCATCCGGAGGGCTGAGCATGAGCGAACAGAATCTCAACGAACAGAATGTGCAGCAGCCGGCAGAGGACATCGACGCACTGCGTCAGGTGCGTCTCGATAAGCTGGGCGAAATGCAGGAAAGCGGCAATGACCCGTTTCAGATCACGAAGTTTGATGTGACGGCAAGCACGGCACAGTGCCGCAGCATGTACGAGGCGGAGGAGGCAAAGCTCCCGGCCGACCTCGACGAGGAAGCCAAGAAGGCTGCTTACGACAAGATCAACGAGCAGTTCACCGTGACCGTCGCCGGCAGAATTATGAGCTGGCGCAAGATGGGCAAGGCGAATTTTCTTGATCTGCGCGACAAGACCGGCCGCATTCAGGTCTATGTCCGCATGAACGACATCGGCGAGGAGGAATTTGCGAACTTCCGCAAGTACGGCGACATCGGCGACATCATGGGCGTGACCGGAACGCTGTTCCGCACCCGCACCGGTGAGCTCTCCGTCCATGCGACGAAGGTCACGATGCTGTCCAAGTCTCTGAAGCCGCTGCCGGAGAAGTTCCACGGCCTGACCGACCGCGACACCAGATACCGTCAGCGCTATGTCGATCTCATCATGAATGAGGACGTAAAGGAAACATTCAAGAAGAGATCCGCTATCATCCGCGAGATCCGTAATTTCCTTGCGGGCAGAGATTTCATGGAAGTTGAGACACCTATGCTTGTAGAGAATGCAGG
>JAGDBX010000166.1 GCA_018110935.1 Oscillospiraceae bacterium | reverse complement strand
TCGAGGACAAGATCCGCGCCATCGTGACAAAGTTCTACGGCGGCAAGGACATTGCCGTGCTGCCCGCCGCAAAGAAGCAGATCGATCAGCTGACGGCGCTCGGCTTCGGCGGTCTGCCGGTCTGCATGGCAAAAACGCAGTACAGCTTTACCGACGACAAGGATATCAAGGGCGCGCCCGAAGGCTTCACCGTCACGATCCGCAATGTCAAGGTCTCTGCCGGCGCGGGGTTCATTGTCGCGCTGACCGGCGACATCATGACAATGCCGGGTCTGCCGAAAAAGCCGGCCGCTGAAAACATTGATGTCGATGAAAACGGCGTGATCTCCGGGCTGTTCTGAGCGCCGCCGTTTTCGACGATATAATCACACACAGAAATAAAAGGAGGATTCAGAAACTATGGACAGCAGCAAAATCGGCATTCTGGTAACGATCCTCGTCTATCTGGCCGGCATGGTCATGATCGGCGCGGTCTTTTCCAGAAAAAACAAGGATGTCAAGGACTTCTACTTAGGCGGCAGAAGACTCGGCCCGCTTGTCTCCGCGATGAGTGCGGAGGCTTCGGACATGAGCTCATGGCTCCTGATGGGTCTGCCGGGCGTTGCCTATCTCTGCGGACTGGCAGAGGCGGGCTGGACAGCAATCGGTCTGGCAATCGGCACATACTTGAACTGGCTCTTTGTGGCGCGCCGCCTGCGGCTTTATTCGCACAAAACCGGCTCGATCACGATTCCCGACTTTTTCTCTGACCGCTATCACGATGACCGCGGCATCCTGAACGCCGTCGCAGCTGTCATCATTCTCATCTTCTTCGTGCCATATACCGCGTCGGGCTTCTCCGCCTGCGGCAAGCTCTTCAACGCGCTCTTTGACTGGGATTACCACAAGGCCATGATCGCGGCAGCCGTCATCATCATCGCGTACACGAGCCTCGGCGGCTTCCTCGCGGCAAGCTTCACCGACCTGATCCAGAGCGTTGTTATGACAACGGCACTGATTATCATTGTGATCTTCGGCGTTCACACGGCGGGCGGCTGGAGCGCGGTCACGGACAATGCAAGGAATCTGACCGACTACCTGCACCTGACCGTCACGCGTTCGCTGAACAGCGACGGCAGCTTCTCGCAGACCGGATACGGCTTCCTGCCGATCGTCTCGACGCTGGCATGGGGTCTTGGCTACTTCGGTATGCCGCACATCCTGCTCCGCTTCATGGCAATCAAGGATGAACACAAAATCAGGCTCTCCCGCCGGATCGCAAGCATCTGGGTCATCATCGCGATGGGTGTCGCAATTCTGATCGGCATCATCGGCAATCAGCTTTCGGCAAACGGCAGCATCGAAACGCTGTACAGCGCCGGCAAGAACGACTCGGAACGCGTTGTCATGAAGATCGCGCTGCTGCTCTCGAAGAACGGTGTCGCAGCGGCGATCGTCGCCGGCCTGATTTTCGCCGGCATCCTCGCCTGCACGATGTCCACCTCGGACTCCCAGCTCCTTGCGGCATCCTCCTCGATGTCCGAGAACCTCTTAAAGCGCACCTTCGGCCTGAAGCTCTCCGACGCCGCCGCCATGGTGACCGCACGCGGCGTGCTGGTCGTCATCGCCGTGCTGGGCGTCATCCTCGCATGGGATCAGAACAGCTCCGTTTTCCGCGTTGTTTCGTTCGCGTGGGCGGGCTTCGGCGCGACCTTCGGTCCTGTCATGCTGACCGCGCTCTTCTGGAAGCGTTCCAATAAATGGGGCGCACTGGCAGGCCTCGTCACCGGCGGCGTGATGATCTTCGTCTGGAAATTCCTCGTCCGTCCGCTCGGCGGCGCATGGGATATCTACGAGCTTCTGCCCGCATTCATCTGCGCGCTGCTCGCAATCGTCATTGTCTCGCTGCTCACCGCGGCACCTGACAAAGAGATCACCGATGAATACGATGCCGTCTGTACTGAACTGAAGGCATAAGAACAACACCCTGCCGGAGGGAGCTGCTCTCTCCGGCAGGCTTTTGCATGCGTTTTCGCGCAAATCTGAACGCTGGAGGGATCCCGCATGACCGCACAGGATGCCGGCAATATCATTTCCGTTCTGCTCAAAGGGCTTCTGCCCGCACTGAAGCTGTTTGTCTTCACGCTGCTGTATGCCGTTCCGCTCGGCATGATCGTCGCGCTGCTCAAGATGTCAAAGGTGCGGATCGTCTCATGGCTGACCAACATCTACATTCTCATCATGCGCGGCACACCGCTCATGCTCCAGATCATTGTCGTCTATTACGCGGTCCCGATGCTCCGCGTCAATGCCGGAGACGGCGCGTTCGGCTCGCTCCTGAAATCCTTTGATATCCAGAGCGATTCCTATATGTTCCGTGCGGTGCTGACGGCGTTTGTGCTGAATTATGCCGCGTATTTCGCGGAGATCTTCCGCGGCGGCATCGAGTCGATCCCGAAGGGGCAGTATGAGGCGGCGGCCTGTCTCGGCTTCAGCCGTGCGCAGACCTTCTTCCGCATCGTGCTGCCGCAGGTCTTCAAGCGCGTGCTGCCCGCCAGTACAAACGAGATCATCACCCTGATCAAGGACACCTCGCTTGCGAACACGGTCGCCTATGCCGAGATCACGCTGAAGGCAAAGCAGCAGATGCAGACCTATTCCTCTCTGGTCCCGCTGTTTATCGCGGGCGCGATCTACTTCCTTCTCGCGATGCTGCTGACCGTGATTTCGGCAGCGCTTGAAAAGAAGCTCAGCTATTATAAGTAAAGGGGGCGGAACGGCATGGCTATGCTGGAAGTCAGAAATCTCAGCAAGCGCTTTGACAAGCTCGAAGTGCTCAAGGATATCTCCTTTTCGGTCGAAAAGGGAAATGTCATCGCGGTGATCGGTCCGTCCGGCAGCGGAAAATCAACGCTGCTGCGCTGCATCAATCAGCTGGAGCGCGCCGACGGCGGAAGCATCCGCGTCTGCGGCACGGATATGCTGACGCAGAAGAACGGCGAAGCGGTCTACGCGGATGCAAAAACACTGCGCAGCATCCGGCTCAAGATCGGGCTGGTGTTTCAGAATTTCAACCTGTTTCCGCATTTTTCGGTGCTGCGGAACATCACCGAGGCACCCGTGCGCGTGCTGAAGCAGGACAGAAAGCAGGCAGAGGAGAACGCGATGCGGCTCCTCAGAAAGATGGGGCTTGAGAGCAAGGCGAACGCCTATCCTTTTGAACTCTCAGGCGGCCAGCAGCAGCGCATTTCAATTGCGCGGGCACTGGCGCTGCAGCCGGAGATGCTCTTCTTTGACGAGCCGACCTCCGCACTCGATCCCGAGCTGACCGGCGAGATCCTGAAGGTCATCAAGGAACTTGCAAAGGACGGCATGACAATGGTCATTGTCACGCATGAAATGGCCTTTGCACGGGATGTGGCGGATCATGTGATCTTCATGGAGCACGGCGTGATCGCGGAAGAGGGCACGCCGGAGCAGCTGTTCGGCGCGGAAGCGTCCGAGCGCACAAGGCAGTTTCTGCAGCGGTTCAGCGCGGGCTGACGCGGGAAGCGCACAATGTGATATCTTATCAGGAAAGGTGCATTTTTATGCAGGGGACTCTGGCAGGCTTTCTTGTCAGCATTCTGATCGCGGCAGCGATCGGATATCTGACAGGCAGCTTCAACGGCGGCATCGTTTCGGTGCGGCTCTTAAAACACAAGGATATCCGCGAATTCGGCAGCGGAAACGCGGGACTGACCAATGTGCTGCGCTGCTTCGGAAAGGGCTGCGGCATCCTGACTCTGATCATTGACCTCGGAAAGGGCGCGCTTGCGATGACGCTTGCCGAGCTGGCCGGCAGAGCGCTGAACTGGGCGCCGCTCGCGGAAGGAAATGCCGCGGGTCGTGATTTCCGCTGGCTCTGCTATGTCGCGGCGGTATTCGTTGTGCTGGGGCATGTGTTTCCCGTCTGGCACGGTTTCCGCGGCGGAAAAGGCGTTCTGGTCGGCGTCAGCACATTTCTCGTGATCAATCCGCTGACCTTTCTCGTTCTCATGGCGGTGTTCGGCCTGATCCTATGGCGTTCCAGATATGTTTCGCTGGCTTCGTGCATCGCGACGGCGTGCGTCATTCCCGTGACGGTTCTGCTGGAGCATTTCATGCGCGGTGTCTGCTGGCGGAGTACACTGCTCTACACGGTACTGATCGCAGCCGCGGCGTTCCTGATCATCTGGAGCCACCGTGAGAATCTCAGACGCCTGAAGGCAGGCACGGAGCGGAAAATCGGAGAAAAGCGCCCCGCCGCGCAGTGATGCGTCAGGCGGGATGATTCCGGTATCCTGACAGGCATTCAGCCTGCACAAACTATTCGATCTCGGAGGAAATGACATGGCAAAGATTACAGTTCTGGGCGGCGGCTTCGGCACCGCACTGGCAGTCATGCTCTACACGACTCAGGAGCATGATGTGACGATCTGGAGCGCACTGCCGGAGGAAATCGAAGCAATGCGCCGCGACGGTGAGCAGAAGGAGAAACTCCCCGGCGTCCGGATCCCGAACGGCATTTCGCTGACGACCGATCTCTCGGTCATTGATGACAGCGACCTTGTGCTGTTCGCGATCCCGACGGCGTATGTCCGCGACACCTGCAGAAAGGTTGCCCCGCACTTAAAGCCCGGCACAATCGTAGTCAACGCGGGAAAGGGCATTGAGGAGGACAGCTTCAAGCTCATGAGCAAGCTCTTTGCCGAAGAACTGCCCGAAGCGACCTATGTTGTGCTGACAGGCCCGTCGCACGCGGAGGAGGTCGGGCGGAATATCCCGACAAGCGTCGTCGCGGCCAGCGCGAGTGCCGCAGCGGCATATCTGGTGCAGGAGTGGTTCTCCTCGCCGACCTTCCGCGTCTATATCAACGACGATGTGACCGGCTGTGAGCTCGGCGGCGCGCTGAAAAATGTCATCGCGCTGTGTGCGGGCATTTCAGACGGTCTCGGCTACGGCGACAACACAAAGGCAATGCTGATGACGCGCGGCCTGCATGAGATCGAACGCCTCGGCGCCGCGCTCGGCGCACGCGCCAACACCTTTGCCGGCTTGACCGGTCTCGGCGATCTGATCGTCACCTGTACATCAATGCACTCGCGCAACCGCCGCGCCGGTATTCTGATCGGACAGGGCACGGCGCCGTTTGAGGCGGTGCAGCAGGTCGGAACGGTTGAAGGCTATTACTGCTGTCACGCGGCATACGGTCTGGCAAAGCGCTATGATGTGGATATGCCGATCACGGAGGCGCTGTATCAGGTGCTGTATAACGGCGCGGATGTCCGCGATGCCGTGCATTTCCTGATGGATCGCCCGAAGAAGCACGAATACGAAAAGCTGACCTGAGCCCACGCAGATGCACAAAAGCGGGATTCTCAAGGGACACCGTCCCTTGAGCGGGGCATGGGGCAGAGCCCCATTATCAATCATCGCGGAGCGATGCTTTTTTAGGGGGAGCCCTCTATCGCAGGGCTCCCCCTCTTGCTGCTGCGCGGCAATTCACCCCTTTCGGAGCTCTTCTGATGCGGGGGTGTTCCGCGCTCTGCGGAGCGCGGCCAGAGGGCGCCGCCCTCTGGACTCCTGCGAGCTTTTGAAAAAGCTCGACCAAAACTTTTATTTTGGCGCTAAATGAGTTTCACGACAGACTGACCGCACCGCTTCTCGGCGGTGCGGTATTTTGTCTGTGTTCACTCACATAATCCTTGACATTCCGGCGGAAGTATGGT
>JAGDBX010000165.1 GCA_018110935.1 Oscillospiraceae bacterium | reverse complement strand
TGGATCGTTTTGCCGAGAGGGGGAGCCTGCGATAGAGGCTCCCCCTAAGCGAATCGCATAGCGATTCGCCTTTAAGGTATCGCTCCGCGATAATCATAATGGAGCGCTGCCCCATGCCCCGCTCAAGGGACGGTGTCCCTTGAGAATCCCGCTTCGAGAATACGAAATCCCCCGCCTGAAGGCGGGGGATTTCTCTGAGTGCCGGCGGCGGGGGTCGAACCCGCACGGTATCGCTACCAACGGATTTTGAGTCCGTCACGTCTGCCAATTCCATCACGCCGGCTTACCGGACAAGTATAGCATATTTTCAGTGTTTTGTCAAGTTTTCCGCGTGCTCGGGGCGCGGATGACACATGGGGACAGAAAAGAACGGCCGCGCCCCTTCCGGAGCACAGCCGTTTTTTGTGAAACTGTGATTACGCAGCCTTGTTCAGCAGCTTCATCAGCTGAGACTTCTTTCTGGCAGCGTTGTTCTTGTGCAGCAGACCCTTTGCGCAGGCCTGATCGACACGCTTGATCGCGTAACGGATCACAGCGACACGGTCGGTGCCGCCCACATACGCCTTCTTGATCGCGGTCTTGAGGGCGGAACGGGTTGCCTTATTGCGTGCTGCGCGTGCGCGGTTGGTCTTATCTCTCTTCTCGGGAGTCGGGCGCTTCTTCGGCGCGGTGCTCTTTGCGTTTGCCATAGTGTTTCTCCTTTTCCTGATCTGCGGCGATTCTTCCGCATTCAAAAAGATAATAGAATTTTCCCGGTTCAGCGGCATACATCAAGCAGAGACGATTATGGCGGGATCGCCTCTTCAACGCGGGTGGGGACCGCAGGATCATATGCTGCCTGACCAGAGTCAAGTATTATTTTACCATATTCCGAAAAAAAATGCAATAGGCAAAAAGGGGATATTTGAGACGGTTTCAACGCTCTTTTCGGCGTTTTGCACAAGCGGCGCGGCTTTTTTTGCCGTGAGAAGCGCACCGCAGGGATCCCGCGGTGCGCTTTTGCGTCATTCTTTTCCGAACGGAGCTGTCCGATTACTCAAAGCCGAGAACGACCACAACTTCGTGCTCACCGGCATCCATGACCGGAACCACGCAGCCCTCGATCTCCTTGCCGTCCACTGTCAGGGACTTGACGCCCTTGCAGACATGATCCGGATTCTTGACCGTGATCCTGTAGGTCGCGCCGCGGAACTGTCTGACAGCGGTGAAGCCGTCCCAGTCATGCGGAATGGACGGATCGATCTTCAGGCCGTCAAAGTCCGGCTGCACGCCGATGATATACTGCGAGATCGCGACCATATTCCACGCGGCGGTACCGGTCAGCCAGGAGTTCTTGCCCTCACCGAAGCGGGAGGCATCCTTGCCGGCGATCATCTGACCGTAGACATACGGCTCGGTCTTGTGCAGGTCGGAAATATCCTCATTGAAGGCCGGCGCGATCTTGCTGTAATACTCAAACGCCTTGTCGCCTCTGCCTGCATAGGCCTCCGCGCAGATGATCCACGCGTTGTTGTGCGTGAAGATGCCCGCATTCTCCTTGTATCCGCCCGGATAGGTGGAGATCTCGCCGTACTCGATGTAGTACTTCGAGAATGCCGGATTGTTCAGCACAAGGCCGTACTGCGTATTCAGATATTTGTCGATCGAATTCAGCGTCTTGATGTCCGCGCCGACATCCTTGCCGATCTCGGACATGACCGCGAAGCCCTGCGGCTCGATGAAGATCTTGCCCTCTTCACATTCGGAGGAGCCCATCTTTCTGCCGTTTGCGTCGTAAGCGCGCAGGAACCATTCGCCGTCGAACGCGGATTCCATGACGCACTGCTTCATCTTGTCGATCTCCGCCTGCGCCTTTGCGGCTTCGTCGTTCTTGCCCAGGTGCTTCAGAATGCCGACATAGGTCGGGCCGACATAGGTGAACAGCGTCGCGACCATGACGGACTCTGCGACCTTGGAATAGCCGCCCTCTGCCTTGAACTTCGGGTTCGTGTAGGTCTGGAAGGACTCGCCCGGCTTGTCGGAGAAGCAGGAGAGATTGATGCAGTCGTTCCAGTCCGCGCGCATCGCGAGCGGCAGGCCGTGCGGGCCGAGGTTGTTGACGATGTGATAGAAGGACACAGTCAGGTGATCGAGCATGGTCTGCGCGACGGACATATCGTTGTCATACGGCACCATCGTGTCGAGGATCGACCAGTCGCCGGTCTCCTTGATGTATGCGCCGACGGAAAGGATCATCCACAGCGGATCGTCGGAGAAGTCGCCGCCGATATCGGAGTTGCCCTTCTTGGTCAGCGGCTGATACTGGTGATAGCATCCGCCGTCCGGGAGCTGCGTGGAAGCGAGGTCGATCAGGCGGTCCTTTGCTCTGTCCGGAATCTGGTGGACGAAGCCGAGAATATCCTGGTTGGAATCGCGGAAGCCCATGCCTCTGCCGATGCCGCTCTCAAAATAGGAAGCGGAGCGGGAGAGGTTGAAGGTCACCATGCACTGATACTGGTTCCAGATGTTGACCATGCGGTTGACCTTTTCATCCGGCGTATTGACATTGAGAATGCCGAGGAGCTTGTCCCATGCGGCCTTGAGCTCAGCCAGACCGGCAGCGACCTTTTCAGGGGTGTTGTACTGCTCGATCATCTCATGTGCTTTTTCCTTGTTGATGGACTTGCCGTCCGCGGCGAACTTCTTGTCCTGCGGCATTTCGACATAGCCGAGGATGAAGACCAGCGTCTTCGATTCGCCCGGAGCGAGAGTGATCTCCTTGAAGTGGGACGCGATCGGGGACCAGCCGTCCGCGAAGGAGTTGGTCGCCTTGCCGTCGGTGACGGCCTGCGGATCGTTGAAGCCGTGATACAGACCGATGAAGGAATCGCGGTCGGTGTCATAGCCGTCGATCTCGTCATTGACGGTGTAGAACGCGAAATGGTCGCGTCTGTCGCGATATTCGGTGCGGTGATAGACCGTAGAGCCCTCGATCTCGACACAGCCGGTGGAGAAGTTTCTCTGGAAGTTCGTGCAGTCATCCTGCGCGTCCCAGAGGCACCACTCCGCAAAGGAGAAGAGCTGGAAGGTCTTTGCGGCGTCGCTCTCGTTTGTGAGGACGAGCTGCTGCACCTCGCCGTTGTAATTCTGCGGCACGAAGAAGGTCGCTTTCGCCTTCAGGCCGTTCTTTTTGCCCGTGATGACGGTATAGCCCATACCGTGGCGGCACTCATAGAAATCAAGCGCCGTCTTGACGGGAGACCAGCCCGGATTCCAGACCGTACCGTTGTCGCGGATGTAGAAATATCTGCCGCCCATGTCGATCGGGACATTGTTGTAGCGGTAGCGCGTGATGCGGCGGAGACGGGCATCCTTATAGAAGGAATAGCCGCCTGCGGTATTGGAGATCAGGGAGAAAAACGCCTGTGTTCCGAGGTAGTTGATCCAGGGGTAGGGGGTCTGCGGCGACTGAATGACATATTCCTTGCGGGCGTCATCAAAGTAACCGAACTTCTTCATGGTAAACGCTCCTTAATACTGATTTCAGCGGGCTTTCCGCGATGCGGGCGCAGATATTGCGCTGCGTCTTCTGCAGTGCAGACTGCCCGAACATAATTATTATACCACAACAGGCGGGAAGATTGCAAGCGCTTTTTTGTACGAAATTTCTGTATTGCATTCGGCATATTGCACAAGGCCGGCAGTGCGGGATGAAACAGAAAGAAACCGGCGGCTGCGCCGCCGGTTTCTTCTTTCCTTCCATTCGCGCCCCGCACCCAGCGAAATTCTCTGTCGGACAAAGAATAAAAGCAAAATACTGAAGCGTAATCAGACTGTTTTATAAGCCGCGGAATCGAGGGGAGAACCACAGAGGAAAGGGGGAGGCGCCGCAAGCGGCTTATTCCCCCCTTTCCCCTAAGGTTCTCCCCTCGAACTCCCCTTTCCTTATCCCTTTTCCCCTTATTCTCCCGCCGTCGGGAAAATGAGGAATTAGGAGCCGGAAGGCAGGCGTTTTTCAGTACGCCTGCAGAACAAGAGAGAATGCAAGACTTCCCCCGCAGCATCTCACATATCTCCTAGGCGTCAGCACAAATAAAAACGCCCTCCGGCTCGGTATCGCCGGAGAGCGCCTGTCTCAGTCTTCAGTTCGCGTATTTCGATGTGATGCCCAGATATTCCTCCAGCGTCAGACCGCTGTCGGCAACCTTCTTTGCGAGATCCTTTCCGAGATAACGGATATGCCACGATTCGTACATATATCCCGTGATGTTCTCCTTGCCCTCCGGATACCGGATGATGAAGCCGTATTTCACGCAGTTCGCGGCAAGCCACTTCTGTTCCTTTGTTCCGGTGAACGATTTGTCAGCACGGTTGATGTCCATCGCGAGACCGGTCTGGTGCTCGGAATGGCCCGGCCGCGCGGAATACCGGTCCGCCTCTGCCTTTCCGTCGCGGTTGACATAGCGGTTATAAAGCGCTTTCTGCGTGTTGTAATCGCGGAAGCCCGAGCAGATCGTCAGAGTGATGCCTTCCTTTGCCGCCGCCTTCTGCATCTCGGTGAAAGCCGCCTGCGCGTTTTTATCCAGACCGGGATTGTATCCGGAATCCAGCGGATAAGTCTTGTTTGCAATCAGTATGCCGTTGACATAGGTTCCGATCTTATCTTTGTATTCAATGGTCGGATTTGCGGTGTTCTGCACGGACGATGTGCCCGATGCCGCCGTGCCGCTCTGGGATGCACCGCTGCTGCCGGTCTCGCCGGAAACCGTTGTGCCGCTTTCGCTGCCGGTGGTTTCCGTTGTCACGGTCGTGGAGGTCGCGTTCGGATCCGCGACGGTCACATCGATCTCCGCAAACACGAACGGATTGCTGACCGATGTCACGCGGATCTTGCACTGTCCCGCGCCGACGCCCTTGATGCGGCCCGCCTTGTCAACGGTCGCGACCTTGTCGTCGCTGGTCGTCCAGATCTCGCTCTTGTCGGTCGCGTCTGCCGGCGTCATCGTGACGACCGCGTAAGGGTGCGTCTCGCCGACCTTGATCGCGGCGGTGTAATATGAAAGGGAAATGCCGGAGACTACGCCCGCCGGAACCGTCGATGTTTCGGTCAGCGTTGTCTCGGTGGCCGGTGCGGTCGTCGTTTCGGTTCTGACGATATGCGTCACGGTTGCGCCCGGATGATCCGGGTTTTCCACGACGGTGACGACAAAGGTCTGGCTCGCGCCGGTCACGCTGTCCTTTGCGACCACGGTCGCCTCACCGACGGACTTTGCCAGGAGCTGCTTGCTGCCCGGTTCGACATAGACCACGCCCTCGGCGGAGCTGGCGCAGGTGTAGTCATGCTCCAGCATGGCCTCCAGCGTTTTCTGGTCGCCCACCTGCATGACAAAAGTGTAGTTGTTTCTGCCCGCGGTCGCCTTTTTGCTCAGGACGAGCCAGACGCCCGCCGCGATGCCCGCCAGTGCGATCAGCACCAGCAGAAACGCCGGCAGTGACATTCCGCCGCTTTTTGTTTCCTTTGAGTTTGCCATGATTTGCGTCATCCTTTCTGATTTTTCGGCTGATATTCGGATAAGCGGATCTCTCCGCCTTTGCATTCACAGTCTATTATAGCACAAAAAAACAGATTTGTCACTACTCTTCCGCAAATTTTTTCGGAAAAGCGCGAAAATTGCGCATACCTGAAATTTGATGCGGTTCCGGGCCGTTCCGCACTTGCAATCGGAGCTGAAAAGTAGTATAATAAAACTGTATGTGCGGTCGGGAATCCGATGCACGGTTCAATTCAGAGGAGGGCGGCACAGTATGTGCGGATTTGTTGGCTTTACCGGACATCCGGAGAATGCGGAGAAGATTCTTTCCGACATGGCGGAAAAGATCCGTCACCGCGGGCCGGACGCGGACGGCAGCTATTTCGACGACGACATCGCGCTGGGACACAGACGGCTTTCCATCATTGATCTGACAGAACAGGGCACGCAGCCGATGTTCAACGAGGACGGCTCGCTCGTTCTCGTGTTCAACGGCGAAATATATAATTATCAGACACTTCGTGAGGATCTGAAGGCGGCGGGGCATACCTTCCGCACGGAGACCGATTCCGAGGTGCTCCTGCACGGCTATGAGGAATACGGCGAAGCGCTTCTCCCGAAGCTGCGCGGAATGTTCGCCTTTGTGATCTGGGACAAAAAGGCGAAAAAGCTCTTCGGCGCACGCGATTACTTCGGCATCAAGCCCTTTTACTACGCGAAGATGAACGGCACGCTGCTCTTCGGCAGTGAGATCAAGTCGTTCCTGCCGCATCCGGACTTCAGAAAGGAGCTGGACACCGCCGTGCTGGAGCAGTATCTGACCTTTCAGTATTCCCCGACGGAGGACTGCTTCTTCAAAGGCGTCAAAAAGCTCCTGCCCGCGCACTGCTTCACCTATGAAAACGGAGAAATGACCGTCTCGCGCTGGTGGGATATAGAGTTTGAGGCGGATGAGCAGCCGCTGCTGGGCGACTGGGTGCGGGAGATCTCCGACACCTTCCGTGATTCGGTCAGCGCACACAAGATCGCCGATGTTGAGGTCGGCAGCTTCCTGTCCTCCGGCGTCGATTCCAGCTATGTCGCCGCTGTGGCGAATGTGGACAAGACCTTTACCGTCGGATTCGGCACCGACGAAAAATACACTGAAATCGGCTGGGCAAAGAAGTTCTCCAACGCGATCGCAAACGAGAATTACAGCCATGTCATCACGCAGGCAGAATACTGGGACGCGCTGCCGACCGTGCAGTATCAGATGGATGAGCCGCTGGCGGATCCCTCCTGCATCGCGCTGTGGTTCGTCTGCAGACTGGCGGCGGAGCAGGTCAAGGTCGTGCTTTCCGGCGAGGGCGCGGATGAGCTCTTCGGCGGCTACAATGTCTACAGCGAGCCGGATTCCTCCGGCTACGAAAAGCTGCCCTTCGCGCTGCGGCGCGCGGCGGCGGGGATCGCGTCGCGGCTGCCGGCAAAGCGCGGACTGAATTTCATTGTCCGCAAGGGCACGCCGCTCGAAAAGCGCTTCATCGGCAACGCGTATATGTTCACGCCTGCCGAGCGCAAAAAGCTGCTGAAGGTCAGCACCGGCGCGCCGGATCCGACCGAGGTGACAAAGCCCTTCTATGACCGCGTGAAGGGTGCCGATCCCGTGACGAAAATGCAGTATCTCGACATCCACCTCTGGATGATGGGCGACATTCTGCTGAAGGCGGACAAGATGAGCATGGCGCACTCGCTGGAGCTGCGCGTGCCGTTCCTCGACAAAGAGATCGCGGCGCTCGCCGGACGCATCCCGCACCGCTTCCGCGTCACGCGCAGAGTGGAGACGGACGCCGACACGCCCTATGTGACGAAATACGCGATGCGCCTTGCCGCCAAGCGTGATACCCCCAAGGAGACGGCAGACACCGCCGCGAAGAAAAAGCTCGGTTTCCCCGTCCCGATCCGCGTCTGGCTCAAAGAGGATCAATGCAGCGAAACCGTAAAGCAGGCCTTTACCTCGCCGGCAGCCGAACAGTTCTTCCATACGGAACAGCTCGTAAAGCTGCTGGACGACCACAAAAAGGGCAAGGCGGACAACTCCCGCAAGATCTGGACTGTATATATGTTCCTTGTGTGGTACAAGGTGTAGTTTGAGGAGAATCCGGCGTGCGGAATCCGGAATGCGGAATAAATGTATCCGCTGTGCGGATGATTCTAAACGGAGCTTTGCCCCAAGTCCCCTGCATTCACCTTTGATTTCGCTCTCTGTATGATTTTACATGAGAGAAAGGATTATCAGATGATTTGTCCTTACTGTCTGAAGGAAATGAAATCCGGCTGGCTTCAGAGCGATCGCGGTGCCATGCTGTTCTCCGAGAAGAAAAAAACCGTGCTCTGGCGGCTTTTGCCGCGCGCCGCAAAGGATGATATCCGGTTATCGCACACGCAGTTCAGCTGGTTCTGTCCGGACTGCGAAAAGATCGTGATAGATGTCAAGGGGAAAAGCCGGTACAACCCGGACAGAGCCCTGACGGATACGGATGTCAGCGAACGGAATATCACCATCGGGGAATGGTCTTACCGGATGCCGGATTTCAGCCGGGGCCCGGACGGCCGGTTGATTCTGATTGACCGGTATTCCTTTCAGTCGCCGGAGGCGTCCCTCTGGGGACTTGATGCGGACAACGAGCCGTTTGCGGAGCATCATCGCAGCGATGAAGGGGCATGGTTTGAGGATTCTGTCGAAGCGGATTTCATCACAAAGGAGCAGCTGGCAGACGAAATTGAGCGCCTGAGCGATTTCTTCGCGGAAAACGGCTGTCTCGACTGGGCGGGCGCCTATCAGAATATTCTGGTCTGGCTTCGTGCCGACTCCTCATTCCCGACTTCCAACTGAACAGAACAGAGAGGTATTGTTATGAGCGAACCGAAATACTCCCACCTGATTGACCTGAACGACTATCCCGTCGAGTGGTGGAACAAGATCATCCGTCTGGGCGCGACGATCTGCGCGCACCCGCAGCGCTATGTGCAGGCCTGCGCCGGCAAGATCATGGCAACGCTCTTCTATGAGCCGTCCACGCGCACGCAGATGAGCTTTCAGTCCGCGATGATCCGCTTAGGCGGCAGCATCATCGGCTTTGACAACCCGATGAGCAGCTCTGTCTCCAAGGGCGAAAACCTCAAGGACACGACAAAGGTCGTCAGCTCGTATTCCGACATTCTCATCATCCGGCACCCGATCGCCGGCGCGGCCAAAGCCGCCGCCCTGACCGCGGAATGTCCCGTCGTCAACGCCGGCGACGGCGGCCACCTGCACCCCACCCAGACGCTGACCGATCTGCTGACGCTGCACATGGAAAAGGGAAGGCTCGAACATCTGACCGTCGGGCTCTGCGGCGACCTGCTCTACGGAAGAACCGTTCATTCGCTTGTCAAGGCGCTCTCCTGCTACGAAGGAAACCGCTTTATCCTGATCTCCACGCCGGAGCTGCGCGTGCCGGACTACATCCGCAAGCTGCTGACCGATTCGGGCTGCGAATACCGCGAGGAGACTTCGCTCGACGCCGCGATCGGTGAGCTCGATGTCCTCTACATGACCCGCATCCAGCGGGAGCGCTTCGCCTCTGAGGCGGAATATCTCGCGCAAAAGGACACCTACTGCCTCACGCCGGAGAAAATGTCGCACGCAAAGGCAGACCTCGCCGTGCTGCACCCGCTGCCGCGTGTCGATGAGATCGCGATCCCGGTGGATGACGACCCCCGTGCGCTGTACTTCCGGCAGGCGAAATACGGAATGTATGTGCGCATGGCGCTCATCATGAAGCTGCTGGAAAGCGAGGAGCATCTGCCGGTGCTGCACGGCACGGACGATCCGTCCCTGCGCTGCGTCAATCCCAAGTGCATTCTCTCAAAGGAGCATTACCTGCCG
>JAGDBX010000017.1 GCA_018110935.1 Oscillospiraceae bacterium | reverse complement strand
CTGTCCGGGCCGAGGCCGCTGAGATCGCAGAGATAATAACGGCCTTCCAGTCTCAGCAGCGCACGGTCACCGGATTTGCTGAGTGAGCAATCTGACAGAATCAAAGAATGAACGCGATGATCGGGATCATCATAGATCACATCGTCCTTTTCGGACGCAGCAATCAAAAGCTCATGTATCTGACCGTTGAGGGCGAGATAGCTGCGGGACTCTTCGTTTGCGTAATAATACATATCGTCCCTGCCGCAGATTCCGGCAACAAAGGTGTATTTCTCTGTCTCATCCTCAGTCGTCAGCAGCGTTTTTTCAGTCATCTCTCCGTTTTCTATGCTGCATAAATGATACGCATATTCATTCATGTCAGGGTCCAGAGCCTCTATTTTGAGCAGGCTGCCTGTTCCGAGCGTTTTCCAAACAGTCCATTCAGAATTTCCTGTTAATATCAGCACATCCTCACCGGTCACACGGTCCAGACGGTGCACTCCGGAGACAACCGCAAATCTGCTGCGGTTCATCAGCTCCTGCGCCTTCTGTGCAAGCTCCTCCTGTGTCAGAGAATCTGTACCTTCACGAATATGCAGCTGTACTATCGATTCGTCTTCACGAACCAGTAATTCATAACCGTCGCCGACAAGGGTAAAATCCCTCTCCGGGCGCTCAAAATGATCCGTCTCCTCCAGCGCTTCATAGAAGAGATACCGCGGCTTGAAGTAACGGGCGGAATTACCTTCGCGCGGGCCTTCAAAATCCCACGGTGTCTCTATCTGCAGATTGATTCCCGCAGTACAGATGTTCTTCTCAAGCGTGCCGTCCTTGCGCATCAGATCAATACGAAAGCATTCACCCGCGTTGAAGACGCCGGGAATGGCCAGAACCGGCTGATCCGCTTCAGTTCCGAACGGCAAAACCTGCGATGATAAAGATAAATAACTCCCGTCCTGATTGTCTGTCATCGGCAAGCTCAAACCGTCAAGAACCGGTGAATCAGAACCCTCCAGAATCCCGCCGCCTGTGCCGTACCGCTCCTCGTTCTGCCAGACGACATACTGAGTATCCAGACGGCCAGACGTTTCCGGATCTTCCATGTACCGTATCATCAGAACCTTGTCACCGAAGTTGTCCATAACCTCATAATACGCGACGGTTCCGTCCGTACCCGCAAATTCCTCCATGCCGTCGGTCAGCCGGCCGTTTTTGCCTTTCGAGCCGTTTTGTTCCTTCAGCTCCAGACGGCACGGGATAAACCCGTTTGAGACATACGAGCTCCCTGACGCAAGATATTCCGGATAGAAGACACAGGAACGGTCAGCGGAGATCTGAAATTCCTGCCAGAAGGTTTCTTTCCAGTCTGAGCCGAGATCGGTCGCTTCCGGATCGATCGGATTGCCGATCTGATGCACGGTGCCGGTACTCCCGTCATAGAAACAGGGCTGATTCCCGTCAAAAAAGCGGATATCCATGCCGGCAGGGCTCTGTGCGCCCCTGAAGTGCCGCCAGCCGAGCCAGCCGCCTCCCGCCGCGACCGCAAACGCCGCCGCGACTGCCGCAGTGCGCAGCTTTTTGCGCCCGGGCTTCACTTCCTCCGCGGCGCGGGTGATCACATCAGATGCATCCGGCTCTTCTGAGAACTGCGCTGTTTCTTCCTGTGCCGGCTGCTGCGCAAGGCGCTCGCGTGCCTTTGCACGCAGCTTTTCTTCTTCCCTGACCGCTTCCGCAAACGGATCGGCGATCTCAGACGCTGCAAGCGGTGTGCCGCATTCGCCGCATACATCCGGTGTGATGCGGTATTCCTTCCCGCATTTCGGGCAAATAGTCATGATAAATATAACCTTTCTGAGCTGGCGTCCCTTTCCTTAAACAAAAGGGGATATTCCGCAGAGGACGCAGCCTCCCTGCAGTCATCGAGAGATTCCGAAGCAGAATCGCCCGCATAGATGTGATACTGCTCGCCCTCAAGACGGCAAAAGACGATTTTTCCGGTTTTGCGGTCAAACGCAGGGGTGCCGACGACCCTGTCCGCAATGCGTGTCACATGATCGCCGTCCGCACGGCAGAGGATGCTGAAAGACGACTGCGTGCTGTCAGAAGATTCATATTCAAAGAAATAGAACGCACCCGTGTCCTGATCGCAAAAAACAGGGACTGCCTTTGCCGTCTGCGAAACCTGCTGCTCATCAACCAGCAGTGCCGCGCACGGCGATTGTTCCGAATCGCTGTCCGTCCGGAAGGAAATGATATGCTCTCCGCAGAAATGCACGGGCTCCTGACGCTCACAGACCTCCCGGGCAGTCAGCGTCAGAGAAAGCTCGGAACCGCCGGCCTCTGTAAGGTCGATCAGATAGTGTTTTTGGTGAAATGAAAAATCAGGTTCACCCGTTGAGTCAAAGTACATTGCCGGATTATCACAGGAAAGCAGAATACGGTTTCCGGTGCTGTCCGTTTGCACACGCTTTATAAAATCCGGAGTAAATTTGTCAAATACCAGATTATAAAGCTGCCCGCCTTCCACAGTGCAGTCGACCAGAAAGGCCGATCCGTCCTCCTTGGTGAACAGAATCCGGTCGCCGGAATCATCCGCAATTCTGTAGTCCCGGACCTGCTGCATCGTCAGCGGAAGAACCAGAGAGGAAGATTCGGTGCCGAGCAGCCCAAAGATGAAGATGCTTCGAGATGGGAAGCTATCCGCATCAGAAACCATCGGGATCACTGTATCGTTGGGGAATAGATCATCGCTTTTAAAGACCGGATACTCCTGATCATCGCCTGTGTGATCGATCGGACCTTCGCCTTGTTTCGACATCAGGACCGTTCCGTTCCGCATGAACCTCATACCTTCGCAGGTCCCGATTTCCGAGTGATCGAAATACAGCACGGTGTCTTCTCCGGTCGACAGATCCACGCGGTGCAGCTCTGTTCCGTACTCAAAGTGACCGCTCTGCTCCATTTCGTGTCCGGCGAGCTGCAGCCGTTCCGGCGGCAGTGATTCGGCCAAATCGTTTGCGGCTGAATATACACCGTTGTCAACATTGATCGCCAGACCGTTTCTGCTGAGCGTAAACGAAGAACCGACAGTCTCCGGTTTATCCGAGTGCCTTGCCTGTGTATAGAACAGATAGCGGCTGTCTGCGTCAGGTTCGAGGTTGTAAGAATCGACAGAGAAGTGCCAGTCCGTCATCAGATAGTCGCTGACCGTGATATAGCTCTGCCCGTCCGGCTCGAACAGCTTCAGTGTGTAGCGGCGGCCGTTCTTCAGATTCCACTCATTCGTCATGTCATTGATTCGCGTGGTGAGGTACATCTGATTCTCCGGCGCGAAAGATTCCTCGATGGTGAAAAAGCCGCCCGGCTTGCCCTTGAACGGTATTACCGCCTCACAGTTTTCCAGCTCCGTCAAAAAGCTGTTTCCGCTATACTTTACAGGATCCCGCCAGATGGTATAATGGCTGAGCGGGCGGGCTGCGTTCGCGCCGTCAGGCATGATGTCAGACCGGATGGCCACGCTCTCACCGGAAGGATCCAGCAGCATATAACCGGTGGCTTTGCAGTTCACCTCGAAGTCCGGCTCATACATCATCGACATCATCGCCTTCGGCTCCGCGGTTTCGCTTGCGAGGTCTATATAATACGGATAGAAAGTCGAGGTGTCATTGTCGCCGAGCGCAGGAAACTGCGGAAAAAAGATACGCGAGTGATCGTCAGAGACAACGGTACGGTCCCAGAAGAAAGTCCACTCTTCGGCAGTCAGACTCGTCGCTTTGCCGAGCGCATAGGTCCGGCCGGTAGTTCCGTCGCAGAAATAAGGCTGATTGCCCAGACAGTACCGGATATCGGTTCCGGGCGGCTCCGGGCGCTTGTGCTCGCCGAACCGCTTCCAGCCGTACCATCCGCCGCCTGCCGCAACGGCAAGCGCCGCCGCCGCCGCTGCCGCGCGCATTCCGGAACGGCGCGGTTTTCCCGCGGCTTCTGTGATATCTTCAAAGCCGTCCGCGGCCTCTGCCTGCGGTTCGGCCGATTCTGTTTCAGCAGGTTTCGGGGGATTCAGCCTTGCCTCCCGCCGCAGACGGGACTGCTCCCGCAGCGCAGTCTCTTCTTTGACTGCTTCCGCGAAAGGATCGCTGAAATTATCATTTGTCAGCGCGGCACCGCATACATCACAGATATCCGGTGTGATGCGGTGTTCTTTCCCGCATTTCGGACAGATCGTCATGTCGGTCAATTCCTCCGGATGCATTAAAAACTATTTAAGTGTACTTAGAATCCATTATACATGAAAAATCAGAGAATGTCAAGCAGAAAAATGCGGCATTCTGCCGACAGGATGCGAAGTTTGAAACCGGCCGTCTGACAGGCGGAGCAGCGGCAGAGGCGGAGCGCCGTTTTCAGGCTGTTTTGAGCGCCTTCCGCCCCGCGGAACAGAATCTTGCGGGAACGCTTGCACATTCTTCTGAATTGTGCTATAATGGAAGCATCCTGAATTTTACGCAAAGGAGAATGTCAATATGCGTTTTTCGATACTCCGCCGTTCTGCGGCACTTCTCTGCGGCGCCGTGATTCTGTTCACGGGCTGCGCGGGCGGCGCTTCCTCGTCCGTCCCCGATTCTCAGTCCATGGAGGATATGCCGTACGGCGCCACGCTGACGCATGATGTCAACGCATCGCCGTCCATCCAGTATGACCACCGCTTTCTGCCGGAGGGCGCGGCGGACGCGCTCTGCCGCTATTACCGCGCGATCCAGTCGGTCGATGTCAATCTGTTCAAGGGCGTGCAGTTCCCGCTCTGGAAGGATTATTTCCTCAATGAGTATCTGGGCGGCAAATACACCGATGAGGACATCCTCAAAAACACCAACCAGCAGATCCGCGATTCCTTCGGCGGCCCTTTCCGGTATGCCCTGATCGATGTGACGGACTGCAGAGTCAACCGTACCAGCGTGGAGACGGAATCCGTCGTGGCCGTGCTCGACGATCTCGCGCAGGAAAAGGGACAGGAGCTCGTTTCAAAGGATATCGACTGCTACTGTCAGGTGAAGGTCACGCGCTATCTGTCCGATACCAAATCCACGGTCAAGGGCGAAACGCAGGACGCGATCCGGGATGAGACGCTCTATGTGATGCACCACGGAAGCGCGTGGTATGTCATCTATCAGTGAGGGTGCAGCATGATGAAACGCGTTTCCGTACTCCTTGCCGCTGCACTGCTGCTTGCCGGCTGCCGCGGCGGCGAATCCTCCGGCAGCACGCTTCCGCCGGAAGGCATCACGATGCACCCGACAGAGGATATCGCCGATATCTACACCGATACGGTCAAAGCATATTTCACGGCGCTGGAGCAGAATGACTTTGACGCCTATCTGGCGCTGGTGCACCCGGTCTACAAGGAGGCGTTCGGCGCCTATCTGGCCAAAAAGGACAGCAGCCTTGAAAAGAATTTTACCGCGCAGAGAAAGCGGTTTGACGAGGACGGCTATGAAAGCTGGCGCATCACGGACATCACGCTCTCAAAGCACCAGAATCCGGACTACGACTACTTTTTCCGGCAGTTCACAGAGGCAGGCATCCTGACGGAGGAGCAGGTCAAGGCTGTGAAGGACAGCGCGGAGGAGACGGAGGATGTGAAATTCTCGGTCGATGCGCTGTACCAGGGGGATGCGGAGCCTGTGACAGTCTTTTACGGCCAGCAGATGATCCTCTTCAAAACGGCGGACGGCGTCCGCTGCTTCGGCTGATAACTGAAAAGCGCCCGGCGGCCCAAGCGGTCACCGGGCGCGCAGTGCTGATAACAGACAAAAACAGGGACACATAATCGGTTATTATCACGAAACCGGATGATACGGCTTTACTTTTTTGCCGAAATAGTGTATACTATATCATGAGGGCGTGTGTGCCTCCGAAAGGCCGCGCAGTTCCTCACGCATCACGCCTCAGAAAGGAATCCGCGTTTTCTGTATGAAACTTCTGAAAAAGCTTTTTTTCGGCATTGAAATGACCTGGAAGCGGATCATCATATCCGCGGTGCTGGTCGCCGCGTATACGGCGGTCATGCTGCTGATCCCCGCCTTCCGCCTGACCTCTCTGCGCGACATCGGCGGCGATATCCCCTGCTGGATCATGTTCGCGATGATCATCATCTGCAACTGCAAAACCCCGAAGGAGGCAGCGGCAAAGACATTCGTGTTCTTCCTCATCAGTCAGCCGCTGATCTATCTGTTTCAGGTCCCGTTTTCCGAAAAGGGCTGGTCGCTGTTCCGGTATTACCCGCCGTGGGCACTGTGGACCGTGATGACAATCCCGATGTCCCTGATCGGCTGGCACACGCGGAAAAAGGGCCGGCTTGCGCCGCTGATCCTTTCGGCGATGCTCGCGCTTCTGGCGTGGATGGCTGTCACGTATCTGTACGGCTTCCTGAAGTTCCCGCCCTATAAGATCCTTTCCTGCATCGCCTGCGTGCTCTTCATTTTCATGCTGATTTTCGGTGTCCTGCCGGAGAAAAAGCAGCATCTGACAGCGCTTCTGATCACGGCCGGCGTTCTTGCGCTGACCGGCTGGCTCACCTTCCGCGACGGCGTTTCGCTGGCCTCCGGAAATGTGCTGCTGCCCGAGGGCGTCAGCTATGAGGAAGCCGCGTCGGTCGAGGTCGCGGACAGCAGTTACGCGAAGGCGTGGCTGGATGACAGCAGAAAGCAGCTCCGCGTCGATATGCTGAAGGCCGGCGAGACCGAAATGACCGTATACGGCAGGGACGGCAGCGTGATCGCCGTCTATACGCTCAGGGTGATCGAGGACAGGGAAACATCCGCATTCCTGTTCCGCCCCGCGCTCAAAGAATAAGGTGACAGGCATGACAGCTCCGGAAAGCGCCGCGGTCTGGTACGAAATGCACCTGCCCTGTGCGGACGAGCCGCGATATTGCAGGTAATAAACCGTGTAAATACTGAAAAATCATCCGTTTGACCGGATTATCATCATATATAAAGGAGAATATCACAATGACACTCTATGAAGAACTGAAGCGCAGAGGTCTGATCGCGCAGACGACAGACGAAGCGGAGATCGCCGATCTCATCAACAACGGAAAGGCGACTTTCTATATCGGATTTGACCCGACCGCGGATTCCCTCCATGTCGGCCACTTCATGGCGCTCTGCCTGATGAAGCGGATGCAGATGGCGGGCAACAGGCCGATCGCGCTGGTCGGCGGCGGCACCGGCATGATCGGCGATCCCTCCGGCAAGACCGATATGCGCAAGATGCTCACCCCGGAGACCATTCAGCACAACTGCGAATGCTTCAAGAAGCAGATGAGCAGATTCATCGACTTTTCTGACGGCAAGGCACTGATGGTCAACAACGGCGACTGGCTGCTCAGCCTCAATTATGTTGATGTGCTGCGTGAAGTCGGTGCTTGCTT
>JAGDBX010000003.1 GCA_018110935.1 Oscillospiraceae bacterium | reverse complement strand
GAAGTAAGGGGAGTTTCGCCGCCTGCGGGCGGCGACTTAGGGCTCTGCCCTAAGAACCCGCGAGCTTTTGAAAAAGCTCGACCAAAACTTTTATTATGGGATTCTCAAGAAACATTTGTCCCTTGAGCGGGGCTTGGGGCAGCGCCCCATTATAATCATCGCGGATTCTGCCTGATCTGCAGGGTGCTTTCTGCATGAACATGGCGTCAGTGATGTGTCGAGAACTGTGATTCTCCGCGCGTTGTTCCGTATTTTCTTGACATAAGACAGCAAAAGTGATATAATTCAAATAATGGCTGCACGCGCAGAACCGACGGTACATTTGTGCCGGCCGCCAGAAGGTTTTGCACGGTGCCGCCGTGACTGTCGTCAGCCTCCTATCAGCCGGCTGAACACTGCAAGACCGACACACGTATTTCTGAAAGAAGGAGAACGATCATGAACCAGCGAAATACCCCGCAGGATACGCAGACGACGCGCGGAACTCGCTTCCGGCGGCTGTCCGCGTTTGTTCTTTCCTGCACTCTGGTCGGAAACCTCTGCGGCATCATTACAACTGCCACAGCGGAGGGACAGACCGACTACAGTTCCATGATGACAGACATCCGGAGCAAGTCGCTGAAGTATCTCGGCACAAGGCAAAACAGCGACGGAAGCTACGGCGACACGGCGCTTGTGAATGACACCGCGGATGCCGTATATCTTCTGCGGAGTTCCGGCGCGGATGCTTCCGCACCTGAGACACAGGCAGCTGGCAGGATCACCTGCCTTGACGAAGCGGCACAGCTAGCCGCTGCATCTGCAAACACGGCATATCTCGCGGATTATATGGCAGCACAGAATCCGGACGGCGGCTTCGGACTCACTGCGGCCTATGCAAGCGATACTTATGACACTGCACTGACGCTGTTCGCGCTCGGTGAGGGCGGCTTCGGCAGCTATGGCAGTGCAGCCGGAAACGCCGCACGCTGGCTGAGCAGTCAGCAGGCCGCCGACGGAAGCTTCTCTTATAATGACAGCTCCTCGGGCAGCGTTTCCCTGACGGCGCTTTCTCTCTGCGCACTGAGCAAAATGCGCGATGCCGGCGTACTGCCGCAGGAGAGCAAAGATGCCCCGGACGCCGCTGCGGCATATCTCCGCGCGGATGACGCGAACGATTATTCTGATCAGAAAATTGAGGATACGCTCCTTCAGACACTCGCGCTGCTCCGCTATGACAAGGCGGTCAATGCGGCTGACATCATCAGCCGGCTGAACAGCGCACAGCACGCGAACGGCAGCTTCGGTAAAGGCATTCATGCAACCGCGCTGGCCTGCAGGCTGCTCAACGAGCTGGAGAATGCCTCCTGCCTGCTGATCGACGGCATGGACACCGCGCTCAGCAATACCGAGGCAAAAGCCGGAAAGCCGGTTTCGGTGGACGCCCTGACAACCATTCAGTATCAGGCCGCGCAGGACGCTGCACTGACGCTGCGGATGACTGTCACAAACGGCAAAACACCCATCTATGAGAATTCGCAGACCGTTCAGCTCAGCAGCGGCGCGAACAGCAAGGAAGTTACCGCGGGCAGCTTTGAGCTGAACGAGGAAAAGGACAACGGCATCACGGCGGTGATCACACTTCTGGACGGCGAGACTGTTCTGAAGACGGAAACGCTGAAGCTGACCGTTGAAGAGGGCGGAAAAGTCACCGCCTCTGAGGTCACCGGGCTTCGCCTGACGCTTGACCGCTGTGTGACCTATACCGGCGTTCCGGCTGATGTGACCGTGACCGGCACTGTGCTCTATGCGGCAAACGCGGACAGCAGTGCGGATGTTACTGTCAAGCTGCTGAAAAACGGTAAGGTGCTCGGTCAGAAAACCGTTTCCGCAAAGCTGCCGGCCGAGCAGAACACGGTCAGTGTGAAGCTGGAGGGCTTCACGGTTGACGCGGCGGAAAAAGGCACATACAGCTTTGAGGGCGTCTGCTCCGGCGGCGGCACGGAATTCTGCTCGGACAAGGCAGAGTTTGAGGTGCTGGATAAGCCCGCGGAGAGCGAAAGCGGCCTGCAGGTGCTCTGGTTCCAGCCGGTTCCGGATACGCTTGCGCTCTATGCCGGCGAAAACCGGATCGTCAGCAGCGGCGCGGCTCTGATCTACAATTCCGATACCGAGTGGAACGGCACGGTCAAGGTCAGTGTCAGCTTCGGCGGTGAGACGGTCACGGAAAACTCCGCGCCGGTCACACTGGAGGCACAGGACATTGACAGCATGGACACCTTCTACGGCCTGCCGAAATATGAAAGCGACACACTGGTTTCGTTCCCAGCTGACAAAACGGGCACTTATACGGTCACGGCAGAGCTGACGGACGCGGAAGGCAATTCCGTCGCGGCGGGCTCCCGTGAGGTGACCGTGACGGACAAGCCGAAGCAGGATCTGATCCTTTACAGCGGCAAGGACGCGGAAGGCAAAACAGTTACTCTCCGCTGGAATGACATCAGCAATGAAACAGAGAGCTACGACTATCAGCTGCTGCGCCGGATCCCGGGCGGCGCGTGGGAAGCACGCTCCATCTGGAATGAAAGCGAGCAGATCGATGTGCTGAATGTCTATCCCGCAAGCCCGTATCTGCAGGACTGGATGACACAGACGATCAGCGACACGGAGCTTCCTGCAGGCAAGGGAATGTTCCGGATCGACTCTGTCCATATCGACACCTATAATCAGGATCCGGCGCCGTACATGAAGAATGCGGACGGCAGCTGGAAATACGATGTCATCTTCTTCGGTTCCTCCGACTGCAATTCAAACCGCGATCTCTCGGCGGCTTCGGCAGATCTCGTGCAGGAATTCGTGGATGACGGCAGAGGCGTCCTGTTCGGGCATGACACGGTCTGCGTCAACTTCGGACATTACAATTTCTGCCGGTTCGCCGACCAGCTCGGCATTCTGGTGAAGGAAGACAGATCGGTTCTGGCGACGACTTCCGTCTCCGTGCTCAAGAACGGCACGCTGACGAATTATCCGTGGAACATCCGCGGCACGCTGACCGTGCCCGCCTGCCACTCCTACGGACAGTATGTCGGCGGCACGCTCAAGGGCACCGAATGGATGACGCTCAACGCCACACAGCTCACTGACGAGGCGACCGGTTCCCACTCCAATTTCTATCTGGTGACGAACAACAATCTCGGCATGATCCAGACCGGCCACAGCACCGGCTACGCGACGGATGACGAGCGCAAGGTGCTCGCAAACACGCTGTTCTATCTGTATCAGACTTCGAAGATGACGGACGCGAAGGACGCTTCCTTCTATGATGTGACGGCACCGGACTGCCCGGACGCGGAGGTTTCCGCGGCTGGCGGCAAGGTTCAGCTGAAACTGCACTCCGAGGATCACGGCACAGTCTATGAATACAGCATCGCGGCACGCCCGACCTGGGAGGGCGGAGAAGCACAGTCCTCCAACATCGTCCGAGAAGAGGCGTTCAGCGGACTGAACGGCTTTGTTGTCGGTGTGAACGGCAGCAGGGAACCGAGCCCTGAACTGGTGACCTACGATGAAAACGGCGAATTCGTGCAGAATGTCCGCAAGGCCGATTCTGCCGGAAACCTGTCGGCCGCCTTCTCGCCCGAAGAGCTCGGCAGCGGCAGCTATCTGCACCTGTTTGCGGTCGACAACGCAAACAATGTCAGCGAAGAACGCATCATTCCGGTGACGGAGACCGTCACGGCATCGCTCACAAGCGACAAACAGCTCTATCTGACCGGAGAAACGGTCACCCTGCGTGCCGAAACGACCGCGTTCCCGCTCAGCATCACGGCAGATGCCGCACTTGCGGTGTTTGACGCTTCTGACAACAAGCTGGCGGATATCGCGGCGGAAACAGGCGTTGAGCTGCCCGCGGGCACACCGCACAGCGGCGAATGGACATGGCAGATCCCTGAAAACGCGGCCGGACGCCTGAAGGCTGTCATCACATGGACGGCGGACGGCGAAACGCTTGCTTCTGCGGAGACCTTCTTCCGCGCGGGCGATGAAGCCGTGGAAAACCGTATCGTCAGTGACCGGCAGGTCTATTCGGTCTCCGATCCGGTCAACCTGACCAACACGGTCTGGAACCGCAGCAGCTTCCTGACGGAAAACGCGCTGACGCTCTCCGTGACCGTCGGACAGAAGGGACAGAAGGGTGATGTGCAGTTCACGCACAGCATCCCCTCGATCAATCAGAACGGCAATCTCTCTTATGCGGACGCGATCCCGCCGCTGAAGCTCCGTGCGGGCGACTATACCGCATCGGCATCGGTTCTGCAGGACGGCGTCGTCGTTTCAACCGCGGAAACCGAATTCACCGTGGAGCAGAATGCGTCCGGCTTTGCCGGAACACTGGATTTCAAGCCGGAAGGCAAGTCTGTCCGCACCGATTTCACGGTGGTCAACCAGAGCGCTGACGCTGCGGACAACGCGGAGATCACGGTGCTGGTCTATGCGAACGGCAGCAGTACGCCTGCATTCACGATCACGAAAACCGCTTCGATCCCTGCCGGCGGCAGCGTGGATTTCTCCGAGCAGATCTCGCCGGAACAGGGCGAGTATTCCGGCGTGCTGAAGGTCAGCTACCGCGGGACGGAGCAGGATCTTGACTATGACGGCTTTACCCTTTCGGAAGAAACGACCGTCACGACCACCGCAACAGAAACGACCGCGACACAGCCCGTTCAGGTGGATGCGCCGAAGACCGGCGACCGCCGCATGAGAGTTTATACGGCAGGTGCGCTGCTCAGCCTCACCGGACTGGCCGCCCTGTTTGTGACCGAAAGAAGAGGAGGGAAAAAGGAACATGAATAATCTGCTGAAACGCGCCGCCGCATTCACCGCGGCCGCCGGAATCCTCTTTTCCGCACTGTCCTCAGCCCCGTGCAGCGCGCCGGACAGTCCGTCGCCCAAGCGCGTTCTTTCCGCGTCCGTCTGCACGCAGGAGCCGGTCGCAGACCGTCTGGACCGTGCCGCTGACGGCACGCTCGGCGATACGGAGCTCGATGCGCTCTGTCAGGAGATCCTCGCGGAAGCAGAGCAGAGCAGCAGGGCTTCCGCGGTACCCGCTTATGTCAGCGGAAATGCCGAACTGACAGCCAGACAGACAGCGCATGACGCAGAGCTGAGAAAGCGCGCCGCAAAGGTCAGCATTCTGACCGGAAAGCTCCGCAGCGGAGACGCCACGGAGCAGGAGCTCACCGAGCTGCGGGAGATCCTTTATCCGGACGCGGCGCTGTATCAGTCTGACGCGACGCCCTCCGAGGCTGTTCCGAACACAGTTCCGGCGATGACTGAGAGCACGCCGGTCAGCCGCACGCAGGCACGCCCCGCCGATGCGCCTTCCTCTGCCGATCTTGTGCTGAAGGGCGAAACGGACATCCCGCAGTCGCTGATCGACAAGGCAAAGGAGCTCGGCAGCGCAAATGCGATCTACCGGTATCTCCGCAGCAATATCAAATATGAGATCTACGGCAATTCCAAAAAGGGTGCGACCGTCACCTTTGAACAGACAGGCGGCAATGACATGGATCAGGCCACTCTGCTGATCGCGATGCTCCGGAGCATCGGCATTCCCGCAAGATATGTCAGCGGCAGCATTGAGATCACGGCGAAACAGGCCATGGAGATCACCGGCACAAAGGACATTGAGAGCGCCGGACGCGTTCTGGCTGCGAGCTTTGATAATGTGAGCGGACTGACCTCCGGCGGCACCGTGACCGGTTACCGGATGGAGCATACGTGGGCGGAAGCCTATGTGCCGTACACGGACTACCGCGGCGCGGGTGCCTGCGCCGGCGAAAGCATCTGGCTGCCGCTGGATATCAGCTTCAAGCAGCTGCAGACCGCTGTGCAGGAGATCGAGCTTGAACCGACAGATAAGCAGCTTGCCAAGCAGGCGGATCTCGCAGCACTGGCAGAGGACTTTCCCATTTATGACGCGCCGGAGCCGCTGCAGGGTCAGACGGAGCTTCTGATCAGAGGCATTGTTCCGACAGAAGATCAGTATCTGCCGGCCACGCTGCCGTATCAGGTGCTTGATGTTACCGAACGCTTTTCCGCGCTGCCGGACAGCAAGCGAAATGCGCTGAAGATCGCCGTCGGCGGCGAGACGCTGCTGGACGCGCCGCTCTCTGAGCTGTACGGAAAGCGCATCGTCCTCAGCTATGAGCCGGCCTCGGAAACGGACCGTCAGCTGATGCCGAAAAACGCGGACCTCACAAAAGTACCCGCATATCTCGTCCATGTGGTTCCGGTCATTTCTGTTGACGATCAGAACTATACCGGCAAAAAGGAGCTTTCTCTCGGCACGGCGGAGCAGATGCTGACGACCGTTTCCGGAGACAGCGGAGACTCCATTCTGACAGATGTCGTGCGTGCCGGTTCCGTTTATGCTGTCACGCTTGATTATGAAAAGATCGGATGGGCGGACAGCAGAGTCGCGCGCAGCCGCCTGAAAGAGCTGGAAGCTCCTGCAAAGGACGGAACCGCTGACAGACGTGAAGTGCTCGGCGCGATGCTCGAAAATGTCGGCAAGCAGTACTTTGCATACTGCGATTTCCGTTCCGCGACCAGTGAAACGGTCTATCATGTGCAGAAAAACAGAGAACTCGGCATCGTCATCACCGGCTATGAGTACGACACGGACACGACACTCGGCGTCTGTAATTCGCTTGAGAACGGCGGTTTCATGATGGATGTCGCCTATAACCGCTTCCGAACAGTCAGCCTTGAAAACGACAGCGATGCTGAGATCCGGTTCAACATGGCGCTTGCCGCGATCGAATCTTATTACGAGGGCGCCGTCTGGGAGGAGCTGACAGGCAACCAGCTCAGCGGCATCTCCACCGTCACCGTCATGGACAAGGCACAGGAACTGAATGTTCCGACAATGGTTGTATGCGGACCGGATGCGGATGAGGTGCTCAGCAAGTGCTCCGTCAGCAGCGAAGTCAAAAAGGAAGTCCGCGACTGTGTCAGCAGAGGGCTTGTCGTCAGTCTGGTCTCTCAGACACTGAACATCGGCGACTGGACCGGCACCGCGTATATCGCGACAGACATGGAAACAGGCGCCTGCTCCTATATGCTCTCCGGCGGAACGGCAGGCGGCGCGACACAGAAGCTCACGATTGAGCAGATGCTTGATCTGAATATGCTGCTCTTCCAGATGACGCT
>JAGDBX010000164.1 GCA_018110935.1 Oscillospiraceae bacterium | reverse complement strand
GCAGCAGGCATCGCGGCGCTTCTGAGCGCATCGGCGCTGTCATTTCCGGCGTCGGCAGACGAGCCGTACGATGTCTACAATTACAACTATCTCGGCGAAGCGGTCCCCTCACAGGCAGGCTATCTCGCGGAGCGCGCCGTGTCCGGCACCGACCTGGGCACAGATGCCTTCAGCGCGCCCTCTGATCTGTTCCGGGACAGTGACGACAATTTTTATGTGGTCGATACGGGCAACAGCCGCATCGTCAAGATCGACAGCGGATTCCGGAAGGTGCTGCGGATCTACGACCGCTTCACGATGCCGGACGGCTCGGAAACGGCGCTTGCGAGTCCGAAGGGCTTTTATATCTCGCCCGACACGGGGCTGATGTATATTGCCGACAGCGACAATGCCCGCGCACTGGTCACCGACCGTGAGGGAAATGTCAGAATGGAGATCACGAAGCCGGATTCGGCTGTCTACGATCAGGCGCTGACCTTTCTGCCGCAGAAGATCCTCTGCGACAACGCGGGCAACATCTACATCGTGCTGAACAACACGACCAAAGGCGCGGCGATGTTTGACAGCGGGGGCGTTTTCATCGGCTATTACGGCGCAAACGCCGTCGCACGGACAGCTTCTGTGATCGCAAACCACTTCTGGAACGCGATCGCTTCGGAGGAAGAGCGGCAGTTCCGGCAGAGAGCCACGCCGACCGCCTTCGATAATTTTGACATCGACACGGACAAGGGCTTCATCTTCACCTCGACCTCATCCGGCACCTCGGACACCGATATCGTCAAGAAGGTCAATCCGGAGGGGCATAATCTGTTCAGCTATATGTCGGACTACCGCTGGGGCGACCTGTTCTCGACATGGTATTCCGGCACGACCTACAAGACCAAGATCGTGGATATCGACATCGGCAGCGACGGCTCGATCAACTGCCTTGACGCGACGACCGGCAGAGTCTTTCAGTACGACAAAGAGGCCTCTCTGCTCTTTATCATGGGCACCGCGGGCGATCAGGTCGGCGCGTTCACGGCGGGCAGCGTCACCGCGCTTGAGACAAAGGGCGGAAACTGCGAGGAAATCTATGTGCTTGACGGCGCGAAGGGCACCGTCACGGAGTTCCGGCAGACCGTGTTCGGCAGGATCGTCCATGAGGCGACCGCGCTCTACAACGGCGGCTATTACGAGGAAGCGCTCGGCCCGTGGCTGGAGGTGCTGAAGCGCGACGGAAACTACCGCAGAGCCTATCTCGGCATTTCGAGCGCGTATTACAACATGGGCAGATACAGGGAATCTATGGACTACGCAAAGCGTGCGGACGCGTCGGGGCGGTATAACCGTGCCTTTGAGCGTTACCGCTCGCAGTGGCTCCGGCAGCATCTGACCGGCATTCTGATCGGTGCGGCCGTGCTGACAGCCGGTATCTGGGCGCTGAAGCGGCGGAAAGCGCGCAGGGCATCGCCGGAGTCCGGCGTTTCTGAGAAATAAAGAGGGGGTGCAGCATCATGATGGATCTCACACAGCCGCAGTGGGTGAAGCACACGGTCTTTCATCCGTTTGAGGGCTTTGAGGATCTCCGCTGGAAAAAGGCGGGCTCGCTGAAATATTCGTTCATCATCATCGCGGCGCTCTTTCTGGCACTGATCGCCTACGACCGCTGGTGCGGCTTTCAGTTCCGCCCGCTGCCCGATCAGCTGTTCAGCGTGGTGCCCTATCTGATGCGCTCCGTGGTCTATTTCGCCGCTTGGGTGATCGGAAACTGGGCTGTCTGCACGCTGCTGGACGGCGAGGGCACGATGAAGAACATCTGCATTTACAGCGCCTACGCGCTGATCCCCTATATCGTCTCCGTTTTCATCAATGTACTCCTTTCGCATATTCTCGTGCAGGCGGAGATGGTCTTCTTCACGACTGTCAGCTATGCTGGCCTGATCTGGTCGGGGCTGCTGCTCTTCAACGCGGTTCGGGCGGTGCATCAGTACAGCTTCACCAAGACCGCCGCGGCCATTGTGCTGACGCTCTTTGCGATGCTGGTGATCCTCTTTCTGGCGGTGCTCTTCCTGAGCCTGTTCCAGAAGGTGTATGTATTCTTCTATTCGCTCTATACAGAGATCCTGTATCGGGTGCGGGTATAAGGAGGGACGGCTATGCGAAGAACCAAACAGCTCCTCTGCGTTCTGCTTTCGGCGGCGCTGATGCTCCCGGCCGTTCCCGTTTCCGCGGAGCCGGAGACGGACAGCATCTCCGAAAATCCGGATGTGCCGGCTTCTGCTGACAGTGCGGACAGCGGCGAACCGGGTGATCCCGATTCCGCACTGTGGACTGACCGGACGGCGGATGATGTCTTTGCAAAGATGCGTACTGTCGCTGAAAACGACCGTCTTGCGCTCTGGGCATGGGACAGCGGAAAGCTCTCTGAAGACGAAAAGCCCGAGGATGTCTTTGCGCTTGTCAACAAGAAAAACGGCTATGTCTGGTGGTCTTCCCCGATCAACGCGGGCGGCGACATGATCGCCTCGAAGGTGCTGAAGGCGGAGCTCGGCTCCGCGCTCGTGCTGACGGCGGCGCAGATCGAGGACCGCGCCGTGACGAATGTCCGCTCCGGCGATACCGGCCGCACGCTCATCATCTGCTCGGATATCAATGACGGCGTCAAGGTCACTTACAGCTTCCGCAAGGCGGGCATCAGGATCCCCGTCAGCTACACGCTCGGCGAGGATTATCTGCAGGTCAGCATCGACACCGGTGAGATCACCGAGAAATACGGCGCCGATTCAGAGGAGGCACAGGTGCTGACGCATCAGCTCGCCGTGCTCAACGCCTTCGGGGCGGCAGACAGTACGGAGGAGGGCTGCTTCGTCGTGCCGGACGGCTGCGGCGCACAGATCCGGTTCAACAATCAGAAATACGCGTCGCGCACCTATTCGCAGCTCATCTATGACGCGGACAGGACCGCCGTGCCGAAGACGAAGGGGCCGGTCGTCGAGGGCGTTTCGCTCCCGATGTTCGGCATTCTGAAGGGCGAAAACGCGCTGCTTGCCGTTGCGGCAAAGGGTGACGGATACTGCAGCATCTGCGCGGATGTCAGCGGAAAGGGACAGTCGAACACCGAATACAACCGCTGCTATTTCCGCTTTACGGTGCGCGCTTCGGATCAGTATTATATGGGCGGCGATCAGCTGAATCCGCTCAATGTCTATGAAAAGAATCTTGAGAAAAAGGAGCTGCAAGTGCGGTATTATCCGCTCTGTGCGGCGGATGCCGTCAATGAGGACGGCGGAAAGACACTGGACTATGTGGACATAGCCGCACGCTACCGGCAGTATCTGACGGAAGACGCCGGTGTGCCGGTCAGGGCGAAGGCGGGCGAGAGCGCGCTGTATATCGACCTCTACGGCGGCTGCATGAAGCGCAGGAATGTGCTCGGATTCCCCGTCTCGATGAAAACCTCCATGACCTCCTTTGACGGGATGCAGGAGATCCTTGCCGGACTGAAGGAAGCGGGCGCTGAGGATCTTGTCGTTTCGCTGAACCGCTGGACGGATGCCGGCATCAGCGGCAAGGTCGATTACAAGGCAAAGCCCTCCGGCACGCTCGGCGGAAAGTCAGACTTCAGAAGGCTGACCGGATACATGGACGAAAACGGCATCGAATGGTATCCGTCGGTCAGCAACACCGCCTATTATTCCGGTCAGGGCTACTGGTCGCTGACGGACACGGCTGTCCGCGTTTCCGGCTCGTTTGCCCGCATCGTCGATTATGAACGCGCCTACGGCGTTCCCTACGGCACGAAAAAGACCATGTCCCTGCTCTCGCCTTCGGCCTTCCCCGCGCTCTATGACAAGCTGCTCGGCAATTATCAGAAGGCGGGAATGAAATCGGTCAGCATCGGCGCGCTGTCATCGCAGCTGTACGGCGATTACGGCAAAAAATCCGGCACAACGCGGGAACAGGCGATGGAATATGTTTCGGACAGCCTGAAAAAGCTGCGTTCCGGCCTCGGCGCGGTGCTTTCGGAGGATCCGAATGCCTACCTGCTGCCCTTCACCGACCGCATCACCGATCTCCCGCTCTATTCCAGCGGCTTCAATCTCTTTGACGGTGACATCCCGCTTGTGCAGACCGTTCTGCACGGCCTGATCCCGTATGCGACAAAGGCCGTCAACGGCAGCGCCGACGCGGAGCGGCTCGTTCTGCTGGCGATCGCTTCCGGCAGCGATCTGCAGTTTGATCTGCTCGCCGCGGAGACCAGCAGGCTCAAGGACACCGACTTTGACATCTATTACTACGCCAATTCCGGCTACTGGACCGAAAACGCCGCACAGTATGACCGCTTTGCGCGGGATATTCTGCGGGCGGTCAGCGACGCGCATATCATCAGCCGGAAGCAGGAGGGCAGCGTCATCACGACCGCCTATTCCAACGGCGTACAGACAGAAGTTGACCTTGCGGAGGGTTCCGTCACCTTTAACGGGCAGACGCGCTTTCTGCGGGATTATGTGAAGGAAGGAGCTGAGGTATTCGGATGAAGATTCCGTATGAACGCCGGAAATCCCTTTACGGCTACGGCTTTATCTCTGTCTGGCTGATCGGCACCGTGCTCTGGTTCCTGATCCCGCTGGCCGAATCCTTCTGCTACTGCTTCATGGACAACAAGCTCCTCAAACCCGATACCGGCGGAATGCGGAAGGCATGGCTGCCGCTTGCCGGCGGAAAATGGCTGGAGAATTTCCGATACGCGTTCGCGGCGGATCCGAAGTTCAAGGAGGGGCTGCTCAGTGTTCTGAAGGATACGCTGATCCAGACGCCGATGATCCTTGTTTTCTCGCTGTTCATCGCCGTGATCCTCAATCAGAAGTTCAGGGGCAGGGGCTTTGCCCGCGCGATCTTCTTTCTGCCCGTCATCATCGCGACCGGTCCGGTCTACAACATCATCAGCGGCAACATCGCGGCGACCGGCGCGGACAGCGGCGCACAGTTCTCAACGCTGTTTGAGACCGATCTGGTCGGCGATCTGCTGGAATATCTCGGCGTCATGAACATCAGCTCCGGCCTGACCGATTTCATCAACACGGTCGTGACCAATATCTTCGGGCTCGTCTGGAGCTCCGGCATCCAGATCCTGATCTTCCTCGCCGCGCTGCAGAATATCCCGCCGTCCGCCAAGGAGGCCGCATCGATGGAGGGCGCGACCGCGTGGGAATACTTCTGGAAGATCACGCTGCCCTATGTCAGCCCGATGATCCTCGCGAACTTCATCTACACGGTCATTGATTCCTTTACCAGAACGGACAATCCAGTCATGATGCGCGTGCTGGACAAGCAGCAGGTGGACTGGGACTATGCCTATGCCTCCGCGATGGTATGGAGCTATTTCGCGATCGTGATGGCAGTGGTCGGCGTCGTGGTCCTGATCGTCAGCCGCCATGTCTTCTACGAAGTGGAATGAGGGGGTGACAGCATTGAAAAAACAGAAGCATATCCCCTCTGCCGCCGCGGAAGAGCAGACCGTTCCCGCCGCAGTCTCCGCGGAAACGGCCGCGGAATATGAATCAGCGCCGGTTCCGGCCAGCGCGGTCGCTGATGTCCGTCCTGCACATGAGGTCGGCGACGGCATGACGAAAAAGGAAGCCATGCGCATCCGGATGCAGCACATGAACAAGGCAGAGCTTGCCTATCTGCGAAAAAAACGCCTTGCGGAGAAATGCTGGCCAGTCTTCCGGTTTCTGATTCTGTTCGGTCTGGGCTTCGTCATTCTGACGCCGCTGATCTTCATGCTCTCCTATGCCTTCCGCGAGAACCGCGACATGAACGATCCGACCGTCATGTGGATCCCGCGGCATTTCACACTGCGCATCATGAAGCAGACGATCAGCGCGATGCACCTGAACCGCTCGCAGAACAATCCGCTGATCAACACGCTCCTGCTGAATCTCGGCTGTTCGGTCTGTCAGGTCATCACCTGCGCGCTGACCGGCTACGGCTTTGCGCGCTTCCGGTTCAAGGGGCGGAATTTCCTGTTCGGCATTGTCATTCTGATGATTCTGGTGCCGGTGCAGATCATTTCGATCCCGCTTTACATGACATTCCGGAATTTCCTCTTCGGCCGGGTCAATCTGATTGACAGTATGCTCGTCATGTATCTGCCGGCGCTGACGGCAAACGGCATCCGCGCCGGACTGATGATCTTCATTTTCCGGCAGTTTTTCCGCGGGCTTCCCAAAGAACTGGAGGATGCGGCCTATCTGGACGGCTGCGGCCCGTTCCGGACCTTCCTGAAGGTCATGATCCCGAACGCGGGTTCTTCGTTCCTGACGGTGTTCCTGTTCTCGATCGTCTGGTACTGGAATGACTATTATGCCGCAAGCTCGTTCTTCACGAACCGGCAGACGATCTCGACCGTGCTGCGGAATCTGGACGGTGCACTGAACATTGAGATTTTCAGCAACGCGAACGCGAAGATCAGCGCGCGAGAAAAGATTGTCTGGCTGGAAGCGGGCTGTCTGATCTCGATTGCGCCGATGCTGCTGCTCTACGCTTTTCTGCAGAAGCATTTCACAGAGGGCATTGAGCGCTCCGGTCTGGTCGGGTGAATATCAGAAATGTATCGCTCCGCGATGATTATAATGGGGCTCCGCCCCATTATCCTCGCAACCGCGAAAATGTCCTAAATACGTTAAAATCAAGCACCTATGTTGATCTCAATATGATTCGCACTGCAAAAATCTGCATTATTCTGAATTGATTTTCACCATTTTGCAGCATTTTGCAGGCCCTGTTCCCACGCTGGTTCCCGTAATGAGTTCCCACGAATTGCATACACTAGCCCTCATTCTCATACGGAAATCTGCGTAAACACAGCGAAATCATCTGCTTTTACAGTAGTGTTTTAAAACAGCACCGGTTC
>JAGDBX010000163.1 GCA_018110935.1 Oscillospiraceae bacterium | reverse complement strand
GTTCCGTCTTATCTTGAAATCTGCGGCGTGCGTGTCACATCCGCCAATCAGGCAAATGTGCTCGGCGACGGCGTGTTCAAGTACACACCCTCCACGAACACGCTGACGATCAAGGGTACCGGCAGTTATTCAAGTGTTGACTACCTCATTTACAGCACGCTGGATGATCTGACTGTCAAGATCGCGGCAGATACGAATCTGTCTGCCGAGAATGCAGAGATTGAATTCTACGGCAACACCGTGATCACCGGCCCCGGCAAGCTGGTCAGTACCGCCCGTATCTATACGGAAAATCATCTCACAATTCGTGATGCAGACATTACGATCAATGATGATGATCACAGTACGGCGATCTATGCAACAGAACTCACTCTGGATAATGTCATTCTGGATCTCACCGCAAATTATAATGCGCTGAACGGTAGTACGATTTATTACGATTCTGATAATCTGATGGTCGTTTCACCGGCGGGCGGATATATCGATGACAGTTATTATTGCGTTAAGGACGGTGACGATAATCAATCAAACACAGCCGTTATTGTTCCTGCATATAAGCTGTGGGTCAAAGGAGCAGTTGATACCGACTCCAATAAGGTCAACTACTATAACTACAGCGATATCCTCGGTGACGGCGGCAGCCTCAGCTATGATCCGGCAAACAAAGTGCTGAACATCAACGGCAATCTGCAATTCCAATCCGACGATTTCAGAAACACCTTTATCATGAGCTCGATTGAAGGTCTGACCATCAAGGTCAACGGCAATTACACATGGAATGTTCCCTGCTATGAACTGTTCCGGTTCTATGAGGATACTACGATCACGGGCACCGGAAGCCTGACATGGAGCTATCTCGATAGCGATAACGATAATGGTATTTATCTCTCGGACGATTACACGAGCAATCCGACACTGACGATCGACGGTGTGACACTGAATCTTTCATCCTACTCTACTACATTGTTAGGCAGCGGTTCGAATCTGGTGATCAACGGTGCAACGCTTGTTCTGCGCTCGAGATATTCATATGCCATCGAAAGTATGTCTGATATCACCCTGTCCAACTGTGAGCTGACAGTTCCTGCAGAAGGCGTCATCGCTGACGGAACAGTCTGGGAAGATGACCTTATGAGCAAAAGAGCTCAGCGCGTTACCATTGAGGGCAAGGCCAACATGGCTGACGCGGTAGTGACTCTTTCCAAGACCAAGTTCCCGTACACCGGCAATCAGGTCAAGGTCGGTTCCTACATCTCAGTGACTTACAACGGCACTAAGCTGAAGTACGGCACTGATTTTACCATGACCTATTCGAACAATACGAATCTGGGCGTCAAAACCGCGAAGGTCACTGTCAAGGGTATCGGAAAGTACAGCGGCTCCAAAGCTGCGTATTATTCGATTCTGCCGGTACAGCAGGCAAAGCCCGCACTGACGCTCAAGAACGGCAAGATCAATGTATCGTGGGCATCTGATCCCAACGCCCAGGGCTATCAGGTCCAGTACAGCAAAGACAGCGGCTACAGCAGCTACAAGCTCCTCGCTTACGCAACCAGAACCTCCTGCGAGCTTCCGGAGCCTGCACTGGGCGAAAAGTGGTACGTCCGTGTCCGCTCTTATCTGAAGAACGGCACTTCCAAGGAAGGCATCTGGAGCAGCAATTCTTCGATCACCGTTACCGCACCGGTTGATTCTGTCAGCCTTTCCAAGACATCGTTTGCCTACACCGGCAATCAGGTCAAGGTCGGCTCGTACATCACAGTCAAGTCCGGCGACACCAAGCTCAAGTACAACACAGACTTCACAATGACCTATGAGAATAATATCGAGTGCGGCGCAAGCACCGCAAAGGTCATTGTCAAGGGTATCGGCAAATACTCCGGCACGATCACGAAGAAGTACACGATCTACCCGGCACAGCAGGCAGCACCGAAGCTCAGCACAGTCAGCGGCAAGCTGCATATTGTGTGGACGAAGGATACCAACGCACAGGGCTATCAGGTGCAGTACTGCAGAAGCAGTGACTTCACCGGCACAACGCTGAAGACCGTTGCTTACGCAACCAAGACGGCCTGCGACGCAGCAGAACCTGTTGTCGGCGAGCTCTGGTATGTCCGTGTCCGGGCGTATGTCAAGAACAGCTCCGGCACCAAGTACGGCACATGGAGCAGTCCGTCCACGCTGAAGGTCGGCAAGCTGAGCACGGTAACACTCAGCAAGAGCGAATTTGCCTACACCGGCAGTCAGGTCAAGGTCGGCAATTACATCACGGTCAAGTCCGGCAACCAGAAGCTGAAGTACGGCACTGAATTCACGATGACCTACAAGAACAATGTCAACAAGGGCACTGCTACTGTGACAGTTACGGGCATCGGTGAGTACTCCGGTTCCATCAGCAAGACCTACACGATCAAATAAAACACCACGGCAACATACAGCATAAACCCGCCCCGCAGGATCAGACCTGCGGGGCGGGGCTTTTTGTTTTGAACGGGGTTTACGCCTCCGGGTACTCCCAGAAACCGCCCTTATGAAAATTCTCATTGCCGAGCGGCCTGGCGGTCAGTCTGAATATGACGCAGCCGTCCGGGCAGACGATCGTCTTGGTATATTTTCCGTCACCGCCGAGGTTTTCAAGGTCTCCGCCGCTTCGGATTGCTTCCATGAGCGGATACAGCATCATCATCGTTTTGGAACAGATGCCGAAGCCTTCCTGATTGACCGGACATCCGTAGGTGCAGGTGTAGCGGTCACCGATCTCCTCGCCGTTGCGGCAATACCGCTCCGTATGGTCACCGCGCAGAAAGCCGGTGACTTTAACCGTAAATTCATATTCTTCATCGTACCATTTTTTCATGGCTTTGTTCCTCCGATTCCGTTTTCCTGATTGCCCAGCTGTCTGGCAACTGCTACCATGATCGCACATTCCATGCGCTTTCTGAAAAGTTTGCAGCCCGGTTCATAGACACCGCGGACAGAACCGGTCGCGTGGTAGGCGTTTGCCGCACAGCCGCCGGAGCAGTAAAGACGCGCCCAGCAGCTTCGGCATTCCTCACGCGCGTAGACATTGCACGCGGCAAAATCATTCTGTATCGGCATGTTTTCAACGCCGTGCCAGATATCACCCAGCCGGAATTTCTCATCTCCGACAAATTGATGGCACGGGTACAGATCGCCCCACGGTGTCACGGCCATGTATTCCGTGCCGGAGCCGCAGCCGGAGATCCGCTTATAAATGCAGGGGCCGCCGGTCAGGTCGATCATATAATGATAGAAGGTGAACGGTCTTCCTTCACGGTCGCGCTGCAGCATCAGCGCCGCAAGTTCCTCATACTGCCGGCAGACGATCTCCTGATCTGCGTCTGTCAGCGCAGAGGGATCGCCCTCCGCACAGACAACCGGTTCCATGCTCAGCTCCGTAAAGCCGAGGTCCAGCATCACCTTGATGTCTTCCAGAAAGTCCGGGTTCGCGTGTGTAAAGGTGCCGCGCATATAGTAGTTTCTGCCATCACGCGCTTTGACCAGCTTCTGAAATTTCGGAACGATCTTCTCCCAGCTGCCGTTTCCGGCGTAATCCACGCGGAAACGGTCGTGGATCTCTTTTCTGCCGTCCAGTGAAAGCACGACATTGCTGCATTCACGGTTCGCGAAGTCAATCACATCGTCGTTGATCAGGACGCCGTTGGTCGTCAGTGTAAAGCGGAAATGCTTTCCTGCCGCCTGCTCAATGCTGCGTGCGTAAGCGACCAGCCGCTTGACCACATCGAAGTTCATCAGCGGCTCACCGCCGAAGAAATCGACCTCCAGATTGTGCCGTGAGCCGGAGTTTGCGACGAGGAAATCCAGCGCCTGCTTTCCGACCTCATAGCTCATGACCGCCCGTTCACCGCTGTATTTACCCTGACTTGCAAAGCAGTAGGAGCAGTTCAGATTGCAGGTGTGCGCGACATGCAGACAGAGCGCTTTGACGACGCCCGCCGTCTTGGTCTTCAGCACACCGGCCATCGGTTCAAAGGTATCCGGTGAAAAGAGCTTTCCCGCCTCCTTTAGTGCTGTGATGTCGTCATAACAGGCAGCAATTTCGTCCGGTGTCGCTTCGGGGACACCGGCGTATTTCTCTGCGATCTGCGCTAGAACTTCTTCTCGGCTATGCGCTTCGTAGCGTGCGATCATGTCATAAGCGAGCGGGTCAACCGAATGAACGGAGCCGGAGCAGACGTCAAGCACGATGTTGTAGCCGCCGAGCTGATACTGATGAATCATGTTATACTCCTTCCAGTTCGCCGATAAAGCGGC
>JAGDBX010000016.1 GCA_018110935.1 Oscillospiraceae bacterium | reverse complement strand
ATGCGCGGCTTCGAGGAGAGCATCCCGGCGGGCTTCTTCACGTATCCCGTGAGCCAGACCTCGGATATCACGGCGTTCAAGGCAACGACCGTGCCGGTGGGTGAGGACCAGCTGCCGATGATCGAGCAGGCGAGAGAGATCGTCCGCCGTTTCAACATGATCTACGGCGATGTTTTAGTGGAGCCCGAGGCGGTCATCCCGGACAACGAGACGTGCAAGCGTCTGCCCGGCACCGACGGCAAGGCGAAGATGAGCAAGTCCCTCGGCAACTGCATCTATCTTGCGGACAGCGCCGAGGAAGTGAAGCAGAAGGTCATGAACATGTACACCGACCCGAACCACATCAAGGTGACCGATCCCGGTACCGTGGAGGGCAACGCGGTGTTTACGTATCTGGATGCATTCTGCAAGCCGGAGCATTTTCCAAAATATCTGCCCGACTATGAGAACCTTGACGCGCTGAAGGATCACTACAGACGCGGCGGCCTCGGCGACGTGAAGATCAAGCGTTTCCTGTGTGCCGTTTTGGAGGAGGAGCTCGCGCCGATCCGCGCGAGACGCGAGGAGCTGCAGAAGCACATTCCGGAGATCCTTGAGATCCTGCACAAGGGAAGCCTCGAGGCACAGAAAGCCGCGGCGGCAACGCTTGCGGAGGTGAAGGCAGCGATGCGGATCAACTATTTCGATGATGACACTTGGGTGAAGGAACAGGCTGAGAAGTACCGTTAACGGAGGTCAGCATGGAGAGCGAATACTATTACCAGCGCAATGAGGTTGAGGTCAACGCCATTCTGCTGCGATGCGCGCTTGTGCTCCTGTTCGTCGGCCCGTTTCTCGCGCTTTTGCGCATCTGGGGGATCAACCAGGAGTTTGATTATCTGGAGTGCTTCTATTTCTCGGCCATCGTGCTTGTGCTGTACATATTCGGAAGAACCCTGCAGCGCACGGAGAAGTTTCAATGGCTGCTGAAGTACATCATACTTCTCGGTATGCATGCCGGCGTATGCTACATGGCGACGAAACCGGGCATTCTGGTGTACATCAGCTACGCGCTGATGCCTGCGCTGTCGTGCCTGTATTACCGCAAGCGGTTCACGTTGCAGATCACGGGCCTGTGTTACCTAATCATGATGGGAACGATGTTCCTGCGCGCGGACAATGAGACAACTTACGCGTACGATTCCCTCACGTCCGAGGAGTGGTACAGCGTCTTCGGGTTCGGCTTTACATGGGAATACGTGCTTCTTGCCATCGTGCTGATCGCTCTGGTCGGCAAGACCGAATCGAGCCTGAACCTGCTGCACAAGAGCAACCGGCAGATGCAGGACATGCAGCTGCAGCTGATCTCGGGATTTGCTAATTTCCTGGAGTTCCGCGACCAGAATACCGGCCACCACGTGCGCCGCACGCAGGCGTATGTGCGCATGATCGCCCTCGGAATGTATCACAGAGGCTACTATCAGGCGGAGCTTTCCGCCAAGGTCATCAGCTATATGGAGACGGCGGCGCCGCTTCATGACGTCGGTAAGATT
>JAGDBX010000162.1 GCA_018110935.1 Oscillospiraceae bacterium | reverse complement strand
GACGAATTTCGTTTTGCCCGCGATATCCTCAAGCTTGTTTGAGGTGACCTTGCCTGACACCATCGCCACGGTTCTGCCGTATTTCTCACTTGCGATCAGCTTTGCGGCGTGAACGCCGAATTTTGTCGCAAGAATGCGGTCGTACGCGCTGGGGCTGCCGCCGCGGAGCATATGCCCGGGCACGCAGACGCGCGTGTCAATGCCGGTACCGGCCTGCACCTGCGCGGCAATGCGCGAGGTCGCCGTGATGATGCCCGCCTCCTCGCGCTTTCTGGCGCGGTCCTTCTTCTTGAGCTTAGCCTCCTCCTGATCGAAAGCGCCCTCCGCAACAGCAAGGATCGAGAAGCTCTTGCCGGAAGCGGCGCGCTTCATGACGGCGTCGCAGACCTTGTCGATGTCATAGGGGATCTCCGGAATCAGGATGATATCCGCGCCGCCCGCCAGACCGGCATTGAGCGTGAGCCAGCCCGCCTTGTTGCCCATGATCTCGCAGACGAGAATGCGGCTGTGCGAGGCCGCCGTCGTGTGCAGGCGGTCAATCGCGTCTGTCGCGGTGTCAACGGCGGTGTGGAAGCCGAAGGTCACATCTGTGCCGAAAATATCGTTGTCGATCGTCTTTGGCAGACCGATGACATTAAGCCCCTCCTGCGCAAGCAGATGCGAGGTCTTGTGTGTGCCGTTTCCGCCGAGCGTCAGCAGGCAGTCAAGGCGCTGCTTCTTGTAGGTCTCCTTCATGTTCTGTACCTTGTCCACGTTATCGTCGCCGATGACGGTCATCATCTTGAACGGCTGACGCTTGGTGCCGAGAATGGTGCCGCCCTGCGTCAGGATGCCGGAGAATTCTGCAGGCTGCATGACGCGGCAGAGATTGTGGATCAGGCCGTAATAACCGTTGGAAATGCCGACGAGCTCGACATTTTCTTCGCCCATCAGCTCAAAGCACGCCTTGGCAACGCCGCGGATGGTCGCGTTCAGACCGGGGCAGTCGCCGCCGGAGGTCAGGATTCCGATTCTTTTTTTCATGGTAGATGACTTCCTTTCTCTGCATGAAGTATCACGGACGCGTTCACGCGGCGCAAAGCCGCCGGGCGCATCGCTCTCAATCATAGTATACAACATTTCCGCGGAAATGTAAAGCGGTTTCTGTCATTTGCGGCTCTTTACTTTTCATCCGGATTGTGGTAAAATAGACTGATAACCGAAAACGCAGACACCGCGTCACGCGGAAGAAAGGACAAGTATGACATACGACCGGTCCGTATATAAAAAGCTGTGGAGCGTCGTGCTTCCGATCGCATTTCAGTATCTGATGGCGTCACTTGTCACGGCGAGTGATGCGTTCATGCTCGGTTTTCTGGATCAGAGCTCCCTTTCCGCATCCTCTCTGGCAGGGCAGATCCCCTTTGTGTTCAGCCTGTTTTACGGCGCGTTCGTCGTCGGGCTTTCCGTGATCGCCGCGCAGTACTGGGGAAAGGGCGAACACAAAACAGCAGAGGATGTGCTGGCCGTCACCATGCGGTATACCCTGATGGTCGGGCTCGTTTTCACGCTCTCAACTGCGCTCGTCCCGCGTCTGATCATGCGGATCTTCACCTCGGATGAAGCACTGATCGCTGCCGGCGCGCGCTATCTGCGCATCATTTCTCCGGGCTTTCTGCTGGGCGGCTTCACGCAGGTGTATTTCGGCATGATGAAGATCTGCGACCGTGCCAGGCTGAGCTCCGCGATCGGTTCGGCGGCCGTCGTGCTGAATATCATTCTGAACGGCGTGCTGATCTTCGGTATCGGCTTTTTCCCGGAGATGGGCATTGAGGGCGCGGCACTCGCAACGCTGATCGCACGCGTCTTTGAAACGGTCATGGTCGTTGCCGCGGTGCTGAAAAAGCGCTGCCCGCCGCTCCGTCCCGGGCAGGTGCTCCGCACGGGCAGCAGATCGCTCCGCAGGGATTACTGGAAATACACCGTTCCGCTGCTGATCAACCAGCTCGGATGGGGCGGCGGTGTGACGATGTACTCAGTCATCATGGGGCATCTCGGCTCGGATGCCGTTGCGGCAAATTCGATCGCGAGCATTGTCCGCAGCATGATCGCAAGCCTCTGCTGGGGTATCGCCTCGGGCGTCGGCATTGTGCTGGGCGGAATGCTCGGCCGGAATGAGCTGGAACGCGCAAAAAAGACCGGCGGAAGCTTTGTCCGGTTCTCGCTTCTGATCGGCGCGGGATCCGGCCTTGTCATCCTCGCGCTGACGCCGCTTGTGCTGCGCGTGATCCACCTGAACCCTGCCGCACAGTCCTATCTGAAATTCATGATGCTCATGGCCTCATACTATATCATCGGCAATTCGCTCAATTCCACGGTGATCGGCGGCATTTTTCCGGCAGGCGGCGATACGCGCTTCGGAATGTGGTGCGATGTCATCACGCTCTGGTTCGTGATCGTGCCGGCAGGCATGATCGCCGCGTTCGTGCTGAAGCTGCCGGTTCTCGCTGTCGCGTTCATCCTGACGCTGGATGAATTCGTGAAGATCCCGGCGGTTTATCTGCATTATGTGAAATACAAATGGGTCAGGAACATCACAAAGAGCACCGGCGCAGAACAGTGAATCATCCCCCGCGGGCCTTTGAAAAGGCTGGACAGAAACTTACGGTTTTTGTGCGTACGAAAATCCCGCATCGCCGTGAAACCGGTACTCATAGTTTTGCCCCTGAGCGTTACAAATCGCTCAGGGGCATTCTATATACTGCTCAGATAAATCAGAATATGTCACTCTTCTCTGTACCGATACCCATCCGGAATCCGAATATACGCACGAATATGACGTCGACAGCTCGCTCGATGATTCCGGATATATTGTTCACATTACCTTCTGCAGCAAGGATCGTACGCTCCCGTTTCTCAAGGACGATCCCTATACGGCGGGGCCCCGCCGCAGCCCGCCGCGGAGCGGTGTCTTCAGGTCAGGTCGTTCTCCTCTGCTTCCAGCTGTTTCTGATACCGGTTGTAGCTCCGGACCTCCCATTCGCCCAGCAGCAGATTGATCAGAAAGATCACCGCAAAGCTGATCAGAAAATCAGTCAAGAAACCGTCCGCGCCTTCGGCCTTCCACGCGGCAATATTCAGGAAATGGGCTGCCGCTGTCCATGTACCGGCAAGCAGTGCCGCCGCAAGTGCGTAAAAGCCGATACGCCTGCCCCTTGCCGCGGGTGCCGGATCCAGCTCTTTGCCGAAATGCTTCGGCAGCTCGTGGACATTGTTCTGCAGTTCCACGCCCCACATCGCCAGCACCATCAGGAACAGCAGCACCAGCTCCGGCACCGCGAGCCCACCTTTAAAACCGACATAAATGATGCGCACGATCACATAAAAGACCGCAATCACCCCGGCGACCGCAAGCCGCTTTTCGTTCACCTGAGAAATGCGCTCATCTGTCGGATAAGCTTTGCGGATTTTGTCCGCCGTTTTCTGCTGCGAAGGTGTCATTTCACTGTACTTCATGGTAATTGCTCCTTTCTTTCATCAGCGCTGTCCCGCTCCGATGCCGGGATCCAGAACAGCTCATCCAGTGTTTTGCCGAGAACATCGCAGATTGCGATGCACAGGTTCAGTGTCGGGTTGTAATTCCCCGATTCGATCATCCCGATGGTCTGACGCGTGACGCCGACCGCGTTTGCCAGCGCCTCCTGATTCATATCATGTTCCATGCGGGCGATCTTGAGCCTTTTGTTTTTCACCGAAGCGTCACCGCCTTTCATGCTTTGATTATACACCATATTTTGCAGAATGTCAAGTATATATTGCATTTTATCTCAGATAGTTTGCATTTTTGTGAAACCGGCTGAATCCGGAACAGCAAACCGCAGCGTTTGCTGTGTAGCCTGCACAAGGCACCTGCGCGCTGACGGCGGGGTTTGCAGCAGTTTCTGAAAATTTCATGAAACCACTTGCATTCTTGCGTAAAATCCGGTATAATAAAAGTAATTATCGCATTCAGCGGATCTGAAATTCAGAAAGAAGGATACTTTATGCCAACTGCCATGCAGCAAACACCGCAGACCTCTCAGGGCAGCGCGAAACGCCGCCGGAAACGCCGCCGCAGACACGGCCCCGCCGTCCGGTTCCGCTTCGGCTTTTTCTGCTTTATCTGGATCGCAGCGCTGATCGGCTGCTTCCTCTATTATATGCTCATCCGAAACATTGATCCGGACCGCGATGTCTTTGTGAAAAAGGCGCCGTCCGACAGCACGCCGGTATCTTCCGCCGAACGGCCGGTCAGCACCGGAACGACCGTCTCCGGCAGCGCTGCAGGCAGCGCGCAGCAGACGACTGTGACGACCGCATCCGGCGAATCGTCAAAGGTCGTTCTGGAGGCCAAGATCAACCCCGTGCCGGAATCACCCGCAAAGGGCGCGGATTATCTGGAAACATGTGCGTTCGTCGGAGATATGCAGATACACAGACTCGGTGAATCCGGACTGCTGCAGAAGAAGAATGTCTACGCGAGCGACAAGCTGAATCTCAGCAATTACAAGAGCGAATATATCCTGCTGCAGGACGGCACGACGATCCGGATCCTGAGCGCGCTGTCGCGTGCGCAGTGCCCGATCTACCTGATGTTCGGTACAGAGAACTTCGCAGCCGGTGAACGTGTGGATGAGATCACGGCGAATTTTACGGCGCTGCTCAATTCCGTCATCGCGGGCGCTCCGTCCGCACCGGTCTATGTGATGTCGATCCCGCCGGTGACTTCTGCCGCGGAAAAGCTCAAGAAAAACGCAGTCAAGAATGTGGATATTGATCTTTACAACTCCAATCTGCTGGAACTCGCAAACCGTGCGAATGTTTATTTCATCGACACGAACACGGCGCTCAAAAACGGCGAAGGCAGGCTGGAGCCGGCACTTGCGGAACAGGACGGCATCCACCTCACAAAGGCGGCCGGCGAAAAGCTTCTGCAGTATGTGCTGACGCATGTTCCCGCGAAATAATATTATATCTGCAAACAGATGCCCTCGCCTGACGGCGGGGGCATTCTTTTCGTGCGCCCATAATAAAAGTTTCGGTCAAGCCTTTTCAAAGGCTTGCGGGTTCTTAGGGCAGAGCCCTAAGTCGCCGCCCGCAGGCGGCGAAACACCCCCG
>JAGDBX010000161.1 GCA_018110935.1 Oscillospiraceae bacterium | reverse complement strand
TCCGTGCTGAATCAGGTGCTGCTGCACCAGTCCGTCATCTGTATGTAGACCAAGACCGCGCTCGACAAGTACGGCATCAAGCCGGATGTGATCATCGGCTGTGCGGGCGGCGGCTCCAACCTCGGCGGTCTGATCGCGCCGTTCGTCGGCGAGCAGCTCCGCGGCGAGGCACAGTACAGATTCATCGCGGTCGAGCCGGCATCCTGCCCGAGCCTGACACGCGGCACCTACGCCTATGACTTCTGCGACACCGGCAAGATCTGCCCGCTCGCAAAGATGTATACGATCGGCGCAAATTACATTCCTGCACCGAACCACGCGGGCGGCCTGCGCTATCACGGCATGAGTTCCACGCTCTCCGCTCTCCGCGCACAGGGCATTCTGGACGCCGTCTCCTACAAGCAGACAGATGTCTTTGCCGCCGCCGTCGAGTTCGCGCGTGTTGAGGGCATCCTGCCCGCACCGGAAAGCTCCCACGCGATCAAGGCCGCGATGGACGAAGCGCTCCGCTGCAAAGAGACCGGCGAAGAGAAGACCATCGTCTTCGGCCTCACCGGCACGGGCTATTTCGATCTCTACGGCTATCAGAAGTTCAATGACGGCCTGATGGAGACCTATATCCCGACAGACGAGGAGATCGCAAAATCTCTCGAATCGCTCCCGAAGGTTGACAAATAATTCTGAAGACAATCATGAACTGAAATGAGGTGACACCATGCTGCTGTTTGCAGAACTGCCGCAGTTTGACAGTATGTATCTGATCATCGGCGTGATCGCGCTGATTCTGCTCGTTGTACTGAAAACCGTGAAAAAGGCAATCCGCATCATACTTGGAATCGTCGCGGCAGCGGCGCTCCTGGTATGGCTGTCATCCAAATTCGGCATCGAACTGCCGTTTGAACTGCCGTTCCTGTGATCTGACGAAAGAGGCAAGGCGCATCCCGTTCTTGCCTCTTTTTGATTCTGTAATAAATGATGCACTGCATCGCGGAAGGAGTTTTCGTACATGCCGGAAAAACAGGAAAAGAAAAAGCACCGGTGCCTCCGTGTGTGGGCGGTGCTGCTGCTGCTGATCGGCGCGGTCTTTCTGGCGGGCTGGAAGGGCCTGCTCTGGTTCAATATGCCTTCCAAATCGCGCTATCCCGTGCGCGGTGTCGATGTCTCGCATTATCAGGGCGAGATCGACTGGCCGGTGATCGCCGGGCAGGATGTCCGCTTCGCGTTCATCAAGGCGACAGAGGGCTCCGCGTCAGCGGATGAATACTTTGCAAAAAACTGGTCGGGCGCCCGCGCCGCCGGACTGAAGACCGGCGCCTATCACTTCTTCAGCTTTGACAGCCCTGCTGAGACGCAGGCGGATAATTTCATCGCGGCGGTGCCGGTGCTGCCGGACGCGCTGCCGCCGGTCATTGATCTGGAGTATTACCGCAAGGGCGAGCACCCATCCGCGGAAGCCGTGCGGCAGAGCCTTTCCGTGCTGCTGGAACGGTTCCGGAAGACCTACGGCAAAAAGCCGATCATTTACACCTCTGAAAGCTGCTATGAGAATTACTTAAAGGACAGCGGGCTGGACTATACGCTCTGGATCCGGAGCGTATTCTCGCACCCGTCTGACAGCTATGAGCCCGCGTGGACCTTCTGGCAGTACAACCCGTACGGCAGAATGGACGGCTATTCCGGTGATGAGGGCTGCATCGACCTCAACGCCTACTGCGGAAGCGCTGCCGAATTTGATGCGGCATTTTAGGAGAGACAGCCATGAAAAAGCTGCTGCGTTATCTTGCAGACTACAAAAAAGAGTGTATTCTGGGGCCGCTGTTCAAAGCGCTGGAAGTCGTCTTTGAGCTGATGGTGCCGCTTGTTGTCGCGTCCATGATCGACCGCGGCATCGGCGGCGGCGACCGTGCCCACATCATCCGTATGGCACTGCTCATGGCGCTGCTGGCCGCCGTCGGCCTGACCAGCACCCTGACGGCACAGTTCTTTGCGGCGAAGGCGGCGGTCGGCTTCGCGGCCAATCTCCGTCACGCGCTGATGTCCCATATCCAGCGCCTCACCTTCTCCGATCTGGACCGCATCGGAAGCTCGGAGCTCATCACGCACATGACCGGCGATGTCAATCAGGTGCAGACCGGCGTCAATCTCGCGATCCGTCTGCTGACGCGCTCCCCGATCATCGTCTTCGGCGCGATGATCATGGCGTTTACGGTCGATTTCAAAAGCGCGCTGGTCTTTGCGGGCGTGATTCCGCTGCTCGGCGGCGTTGTGCTGACCGTCATGCTCGTGACGATCCCGATGTACCGCAGGGTGCAGGGACAGCTCGACACAGTCACCGATTCGGCACGCGATACGCTGGACGGCGTGCGGGCGATCCGCGCGTTCCGGCTCGAATCCCGCGAAACAGCGCGGTTCCGCGAAAAAAACAGTCTGCTGACCGCCATGCAGGAAAAGGTCGGCGGCATTGCCGCGCTGATGAACCCCGCGACCTATGTGCTGATCAACGGCGCGGTCATTCTGCTCATTTACATCGGCGCCGTGCGCGTCAACGCGGGCGGACTGACACAGGGCTCCGTCATCGCGCTGTATAACTATATGTCGCAGATTCTGGTCGAGCTGATCAAGCTGGCCAATCTGATCATCACGCTGAACAAGACCGCTGCCTGTGCCGACCGCATCGCCGCGGTGCTGGAAACGGGCGGCGAACCGGATACCGCGTCCGCCCCGCCGGAAATCAGCCCCGCAAACGCCGGCAGCATCCGCTTTTCGCATGTGTCCTTCACTTATCCGGATGCCGCCGCGCCCGCGCTGTCCGATATCAGTTTTTCGGCGGAGCGCGGCGAGGTCATCGGCGTCATCGGCGGAACGGGCTCTGGAAAATCCACGCTTGTCAGCCTGATCCCGCGCTTTTATGAACCGACGGAGGGCAGTATCGTCATTGACGGCATCCCGTCGCCCGATTATGAAAAGCAGGCGCTGCGCGCCCGCGTCGGCGTTGTGCCGCAGAAGGCGATGCTCTTCCACGGCACGATCCGCGAGAATCTGAAATGGGGCAATCCCGCCGCGGATGACGCCGCTCTGCGGCAGGCGCTGGAAACCGCGCAGGCGGCAGATGTCGTCAGCGCAAAGGAGAAGGGGCTTGACGAGCCCGTCACAGAGGGCGGCAGAAACTTTTCCGGCGGCCAGCGCCAGCGCCTGACGATCGCGAGGGCGCTTGTGAAGCGGCCCGCGTTTCTCATTCTGGATGACAGCGCCTCCGCGCTGGACTACGCGACCGACTTAAAGCTCCGGCAGGCGCTCCGCATACTGCCCGATGCCCCGACGGTCTTTATCGTCTCGCAGCGGACAGCCTCCATTCAGCACGCGGACCGGATCCTTGTGCTGGAGGACGGGCGCCTCGCCGGAATCGGCCGGCATGACGAGCTGCTCGAAAGCTGCCCGGTCTACCGCGAGATCTATGACTCGCAGTTCCCGAAGGAGGTGCGGTGATATGGCAGAGCCGAAACAGAAAGGCCGGATGCAGACGATCCGGCGCGTACTGCGATACGCGGTGCGGTTCCGGAAGCATCTTGTCCTGTCGCTGCTGCTCGCGGTCGTGACCGTCGCACTGACACTGCTGATTCCGATTCTGGTCGGCAGAGCGCTTGACAGCATTCACAGCACCGGACAGGTCGATTTCCCTGCCGTGATCCGCGTGCTGATCGCCGCAGGCATCTCCGTGCTGCTGACATCGGCGGCACAGTGGGGCATGAGTCTGCTCAACAACCGCATGACCTTCCGGATCGTGCGGCAGATCCGCGATCAGGCGTTTGCGCACCTGCAGACGCTCCCGGCCGCCTTTTTTGACGGCCATCCTGCCGGCGAGACCGTCAGCCGCATCATCTCTGACGCAGATCAGTTTGCTGACGGCCTGCTGATGGGCTTTACGCAGCTGTTCACGGGCGTCCTGACGATCATCGGCACGCTCTGCTTCATGTTTTATGTCCACGCGGGCATCACGCTGGTCGTGCTGCTGATGACGCCGCTTTCGCTCTTTGCAGCGGCATTCATCGCAAAGCGCACCTATTCGCTGTTCGACCTTCAGGCGCGCATCCGCGCCGAGCAGACCGCCTGCATCCACGAAACGATCAGCGGGCAGCGCGTGATCCAGGCCTTTTCACGCGAGCAGGCCGTGCTCTCTGAATTTGACGGGATCAACGAAAGGCTGCGCGAAGCCTCGCAGACCGCGACCTTCTATTCGTCACTGACCAATCCCGTCACGCGCTTTATCAACGCGCTGGTATATGCCGCGGTCGGCGTGACCGGTGCGCTGGCGGCTGTCAGCGGCAGAATGACCGTCGGAGGGCTGTCCTGCTTTTTGAGCTACGCAAACCAGTACACAAAGCCGTTCAATGAGATCTCCGGTGTGATGACCGAACTGCAGAACGCGCTTGCCTGCGCGGACCGTGTATTTGCGCTGATCGACGAGCCCGCGGAGATTCCGGACGCAGAAGACGCCGCCGTTCTGGAAAACGCGGAAGGCGGCATCGAATTCTCGCATATCAGCTTTTCGTATGTGCCGGAACGCCCGCTGATCGAGGACTGCTCGATCACGGTCAGGCCCGGTCAGCGCGTCGCGATCGTCGGGCCGACGGGCTGCGGCAAGACCACGCTGATCAATCTCATTATGCGCTTTTACGATGTCAATTCAGGTGCCATTTCAGCAGACGGCATTGACATCCGGCAGCTGACGAGAGAAAGCCTGCGAAAAAACATCGGCATGGTGCTGCAGGAGACATGGCTTGCGCACACGACCGTGCGGGAGAATATCCGGATGGGAAAGCCGGACGCCACGGACGAAGAAGTTACAGCCGCGGCAAAATCGGCGCACGCCCACAGCTTCATCCGCAGGCTGCCGCAGGGCTATGATACAGTCATCAGCGACCGGAGCGGCTCGCTCTCACAGGGGCAGCGGCAGCTGCTCTGCATTGCGCGCCTGATGCTCTGCCTGCCGCCGGTTCTGATTCTTGACGAAGCAACATCGTCGATCGATACGCGTACGGAGCTGAAGATTCAGTCCGCGTTCGGGAAAATGATGCGCGGGCGGACATCGTTCATTGTCGCGCACCGGCTCTCGACGGTTCAGACCGCAGATCTCATTCTTGTCATGAATAACGGCAGCATTATTGAACAGGGTACGCATGAATCGCTGGTCAGACAGGGCGGGTTTTACGCTTCGCTCTACCGTGCGCAGTTTGAGCAGTGAGGATCCGGAAGCAGCAAATCCCCCGCCTGACGGCGGGGGATTTTGTGTCATGAACCCGCGGCATCTCCGCCGGTCCGGATGTTACTTTTTCCTGCGGCTTCTGCCGGCAGCGGCATCCGCAAGATCTGCCTCGATTTTCTTTGCCCAGCAGCGGCCTGCCTTCCTGCCGTTCCGCAGCGCGGTGAGCGGTTCCGCCAGCGCGCTGAACACCGTTGCGGTACCGACGGAATCCGCGCAGTAGTTTGCGGTGTTCTCGCGGTCAATTCCGACCTGCTCCGCGACCTCCGCCGCGTCGATGTTCGCGCCGATAAACAGGAATTCCCAGCCGCATTCTTTCTGCTGCCCGATCAGCTTTTTGACCTCGCGATAGTTGAATTTGCGGCTTGCGTTCTCCATGCCGTCCGTCGTGATGACAAAGATCGTGTGTGCGGGGACATCTTCCGGGCGTGCGTATTTGTGAATGCTGCGGATATGCTCCACCGTCTCACCGATCGCGTCCAGCAGTGCCGTGCAGCCGCGTACGGTGTAGTCCTTGTCGGTCAGCGGACGGATATCCGTGAGCGGGATGCGGTCATGCAGCGTTTCTGTCACATCATCGAAGAGAATCGTGGTGACAAACGCCTCGCCCTCCTCCTTTTTCTGCTTGGTGATCATGCCGTTGAAGCCGCCGATCGTGTCGCTTTCCAGTCCGGACATCGAACCGCTGCGGTCGAGAATGAAAACCATCTCGGTGATCTGATTCATTGCTTTCTGCTCTTTTTTCATGACAGGTTCCTCCTTTTGTTTGCGGAGAGGCTCTCTCTCCGTCTCTGAACCTATCATACCAGATCCCGGCGTGCTTTTGGTCGCTTTTCAGGCGACATTTCAGAGCGGTCGGCTCACAGCCTTGAGCCGACGATCAAAAGGATGCCGGAATCTACGGAAACAGCGGCAGAATCCGCCGTGATGTGATTGGAGACGCCGATCGGAAAGCTCCTTGTCAGCGTGCCGTTTTCCAGCGGATAATATGTTCCGGTGATCGTCACGCCGCTGCATTGCTCTGACAGCGCAAACACGGAGAAGGAAAATCCGCCGATCCGCGGATAGCTTCTCGCTGTGCCGCCTTTCTGCAGAACGGCATAGTTGTCTGAACTGACAAGAACGCCCTCCGCGCCGTGCTCCAGAAGGAACTCCAGTGTCTGGATATTGGCGAGCGTGTGGTCAAGCCGCCCGCCGAACGCGCCGTAAATGCGGATGTCGCGGAACCCCTTCCCGAGCGCGACGCGCGCGGCAAGCAGCGTGTCGGTGTCATCCTTCTCGACCGGAACAGTCATATGCGGGAGGCTTTCCGGCACGCTGCCGAGTGAATCAAAGTCACCGAGCACAAGGTCGGGACGCAGGCCGAGCCGCTGACAGAGCCGCAGTCCGCTGTCCGCGCAGAGCATATAAGCCTCCGCCGGAACAGGCAGACAGGGTGTTCCGTTTTCCGGCCCGCCAGCAAAGATCGCACAGATGTCTGTTGCGCGCATCATATCATTCCTTTATCAGCAGATTTAAAAAGCACAATCTCCGCTGCGGACATCTTCAGAAATCAGGATGCTCCCCTGACCAGCCGCGTTCGGGCAGACAGGACAGATACGAGAGATCGTCCGCGGAAATCGTGAAGCCGAACAGATCAAGGTTTTCCAGCATCCGCGCCTTTGAGGAGGCTTTCGGGATCACGGGAATCCCCCGCTGATTCAGATACCGCAGCAGCAGCTGCGCGCCTGTGCAGCCGTATTTCGCGGCGAGCTTTGTGATCTCCGGATCGTTCAGCACCCTTGCTCTGCCGAGCGGGCTCCAGGCCTGCGGCAGGATCCCCTGCGCTCTGAGATAGCTGAGCGCGTATTCCTGCATATAGCCGACATGCAGCTCCAGCTGATCGACCATCGGGCGGATGCGTGCTGTCTCCAGCAGCGGACGGATATGGTGCGGCAGAAAATTCGACAGTCCGATCGCCTTCACGCGCCCCTGTTCATACAGCTCCTCCATGGCCTCCCATGACTGCCGGACCTTTTCAAGCCAGTCCGGATCGTCCGGTTCGTTTTTCGGCCAGTGGATCAGGTACAGATCGAGATAATCCGTTTTCAGTCTGCTGCAGGATTCCTCAAATGACCGGAGCGTGTTCTCTCTGCCGAGATCAGCCGGCCAGACCTTGCTCGCAAGGAAGATCTCATCGCGCGGGATGCCCGACTGCGCGATCGCTTCGCCGATCTCCGCCTCATTGTCATAGAATTTCGCCGTGTCGATACAGCGGTATCCGGCACTGAGTGCGTCGGTGATCGTCTGTGTGCCGTTTTCCGCGGCACGGTACGAACCGAAGCCGACCGCCGGGATCCGGACACCGTTTGGAAGGATAAAATCCTTCCGCCCCTCCGGATAGCCTGCCGCGTCGAGGATCCGGTCCAGCAGGCGCATATTCTGTATGGAAAACGCTTCTGAAATATGCGGCTTTGCCTGCCCGCGGATGCAGGCGTTCATCTGCGCGAGCTCCATGCTGTAATTCGAGCCGCATGCAACCGTTTCCGTGCGCGTGATCCGTTCGCCGCGTTCGTTTTTCACGGTCACATCAAAGGAAAGCATCCCCTCGCCGTTATATTCCGCGGCAGAGCGGATATATCCCTTTGAACCGTGGATGAACAGCCGGTCATACCGGTCGCAGGTGTCCTCACCGAGCACCATGCCCGCGTGGAACGACGCTCTGGTTCCGTCCTCCAGCCTGAGCAGAACGGATGCCATGTGATCGACGCCCGTGCTGTCCAGCTCCGCGCTCACGCTGACATCCTTTACCGGTGAATCCGTGAGGGAAAGGATCATGGTGGTGCAGTAGCAGCCGATATCATAGATGCCGCCGCCGCCCTGCTCCTTGTGCAGCCGGAAGTCCTCTGAATACCCCTGCGTCAGAAACGCCGTGTCGATGTAGTCGATCTTTCCGATCTCTCCCGCCGCGGTCACCTGCTTCAGCTTCGCCATAAACGGGCTGTGCAGATACGCGAACGCCTCCATCAGAATGACGCCGTTTTCCTTTGCCGCGCGGAACATCTCCCGCAGCTCCGCTTCATTCATCGCGGCCGGCTTCTCGCAGAGCACATGCTTCTTTGCCCTGAGCGCTTTGATGACCCACTCGCAGTGGATGTCATTCGGCAGCGGGATATAGACCGCCTCGACCTCGCTGTCGGCAAGCAGCGCGTCATAGCCCTGATACGCCTTTTTGAAGCCGAACCGTTCCCTGAATGCCTCTGCTTTTTCGAGGCTTCTGCCCGCAACTGCCCAGAGTTCGCAGCTCTCTGTCTGCAGCATGCCGGGGATCGTGCAGCCCGCCGCGATGCCGGCTGTGCCGAGCACGCCCCATTTCACCGGCCGGATGCCGCCTGTGTTTCCGGTCATTCCATACCCCTCCTGTCGGATATTGGCTGAACGGCAAAGGCCGCCCGCAGTCTGATTATACCATACCGGAGAATGAATGTCAATCACGGAAAGGCCGCCGGAACAGCTGTTTTCTGAAAAAATCAGAAGAAACACTTGCAAAATATACGCTGAGCGTTTATAATATAATCAAAGTCAGGATTCCTTGGAAGGGGTTGGTTCATTTGATTCTGAAGCATCTGAAAAAGTATGCGCATCTGGCGGTTCTGGCCGCCGTATTCATGGTTCTGGAGGTCTATGTCGATCTGCTGCAGCCGCGCCTGATGGCGCAGATCGTGGATGACGGCATCCTCGGTCTGAACAACGGCGGCGTGTCCGATCTGCACATCGTCACAAGCGTCGGCCTCAAAATGCTGCTGATCGTTCTCTGCGGCGGCATCTGCGGCATGATGAGCGGCATCTGCACGAATCTGTGCAGTCAGAATTTCGGCAACGATGTCCGCAAGTCCGCGTTCCGGAAGATCATGCACTTCTCATTCTCACAGACAGACCGTTTTTCGGTCGGCTCGCTGATCACGCGCACGACCGGTGATGTCTCGCAGGTGCAGAACATGGTCTCGCAGATGATCCGCGGCTGTGTCCGCTGCGCGATGTTCTTTGTGGCGGGCAGTATTGCGCTCTTATCACTCGCGGCCGATTTCGGCATGGTCATCATGATCGCGCTGCCGGTGATCCTGCTGGAGATCGCGTTCGTCCTCTGGAAGACGAACCCGCTGTTCAAGCTGCTGCAGTCGCGGCTGGACCGGATGAACACGGTCATTCAGGAGAATGTCGCCGGCGCCCGCGTGGTCAAGGCGTTCATTCAGGAGGACCGTGAAAACCGCCGCTTTGCCGAAGCAAACGACGATCTGGTCAGCACGCAGTTCCGTGTTCTGATCCTCATGTCCTATATGCGTCCGGTCATGAACATCGTGCTGAATCTCGCGACGGTCGCCGTCATTTATATCGGCTCTCTCCGCGTGCAGGACGGCGCGATCGCACCCGGCAAGGTCATGGCGGCTGTCACCTATCTTTCCCAGATCCTGAACGGCATGATGATGCTTGCGATGATCTTCCAGACCGTCACGCGCGGACTGACCTCCTCGCAGCGTCTGAAGGAGATCCTGACCACGGAATCCCCGATCACGGACGGCAGCGGCTCAGCCGCGTCCTCCGGCGGCTCCGTCACCTTCCGGAATGTCTGCTTCTCCTACGCCGACCACGGCGCGGATGTGCTGCATGACATCAATCTCACTGTCGGCGCGGGCGAAACGCTGGCCGTCATCGGTGAGACTGGCTGCGGAAAGAGCTCTCTGGTCAATCTGATCCCGCGCTTTTACGACGCCGATTCCGGCACGGTCGAGGTGGACGGCACGGATGTGCGCGATTACCCGCTCTCCGTGCTCCGCGACAAGATCTCGATCGTGCTCCAGAAAAGCGAGCTGTTCTCCACGACGATCAAGGAGAATATCCGCATCGGAAACCCCGACGCGACCGATGAGGAGATCCGCAGAGCCGCCGTCACGGCGCAGGCCGACGATTTCATCACGGCACAGCCGCAGCAGTATGACACGCCGGTCGCGGAATCCGGCATGAGTCTCTCCGGCGGACAGCGGCAGCGCATTGCCATCAGCCGCGCTCTGGTCAAAAAGGCCGAGATCCTGATCCTGGACGATTCCACAAGCGCGCTCGACTTCCGGACGGAGGCCTCCCTGCAGAAGGCGCTCCGCGAGGACTTCCGCTATATGACAAAGATCATCATCGCGCAGCGCATCTCGTCGGTGCGGAACGCAGACCGGATCGCCGTGCTGGACAACGGCACGGTCGTAGCGTGCGATACGCACGAGAACCTGCTGCAAAACTGCAGGCTGTATCAGGATATTTACGCTTCCCAGCTGAGAAAGGAGGATGCGTAATGGCTGTACAGGCAAATCCGCAGCAGGGCTTCGGCCGAAGGGGCGCACGGTTCGGCGCGCCGGTCGAAAAGCCGCAGAACGCCGGGGCGGCACTCCGGCGCCTGCTCTCCTATTTCCGCGCGGAGCGGCGGTTCGTGATCCTGATGTCGCTCACCGTACTGATCAGCGTGACGGCCTCCGTGCTGGCACCGAGCTTTCAGAGCTCCGCGATCGACAAGATCGTGTCCGCGCAGTATGCCCTGCTTCCGAAGGCGCTGGCGCTGATGCTCACCATGCACCTGATCCACGGTCTGACGAATCTGCTGCAGGGCTGGATCAGCGCGTCGCTGAGCCAGCGGATCGTCAGCAAGGTGCGCAAGGAGCTGTTTGACAAGATCGTGCATCTGCCGATCGCCTATATCGACGGCCATTCGCACGGCGACCTGATCAGCCGCATGACGAATGACGCGGAAAATGTCTCGAATATCATCTCAAGCTCCCTGAGCTCGCTCTTTTCCGGCGTGCTGACGCTGATCGGCACCTTATTCATGATGATGTACTACAACATCCCGCTCGGGCTGCTCTCCTGCTCCACGGTGATCCTGACAGTGCTGTTCACGACATTTTTCTCCCGTTATATGCGCCGTTATTACGTCAAGCGGCAGGCACTGCTCGGACAGCTGAACGGAACCGTTGAGGAAATGGTCACGAATTACAAGACGATCACCGCCTACAACCGGCAGGAATCCGTGATCGACAGCTTCACGGAAACGGCGGATCAGCTGACCAGAACGGGCATCATCGCGGAGATCATCTCCAACTGCATGGGGCCCGTCATGAATATGCTGAGCAATGTCTCCTTTGTCATCGTGTCCGTGTTCGGTGCGTATTTCGCGCTGAAGGGCTATATCACGGTCGGCGTCATCTCCGCGTTTATCATTTATTCCAAGCAGTTCTCCCGCCCGATCAACGAGCTTGCGCAGCTGTACGGCCAGATCCAGACCGCGATCGCGGGCGCGGAGCGCGTGTTCTCCGTGCTGGACGAAAAGACCGAATGCTTTGAAGGCGCACCGGTCAAAGAGGTCAGCGGCGTCATTGAGTTCCGCCATGTGGATTTCTCCTATGTGCCGGAAAAGAAGATCATCTCCGATTTCTCGCTGAAGATCGAATCGGGCAAAAAGATCGCGCTGGTCGGCTCCACGGGCAGCGGAAAAACGACTGTCATCAACCTGCTGATGCGCTTTTATGACATCGACAGCGGCGAGATTCTGCTGGACGGACAGAACATCCGCGACATCGCGCTGACCGACCTGAGAGACAGCATCGGCATCGTGCTGCAGGATACCAAGCTGTTCTCCGATTCCATCCGCGCAAACCTGACCTACGCCAAGGAGGGCGCCACGCAGGAGGATGTGGAGCAGGCCGCCCGCTTTGCGCACTGTGACAAGGTGATCGCGAAGCTGCCGGACCAGTATGACACGATGCTCTCACAGACCAGCGTCAGCCTTTCGCAGGGCGAGCAGCAGCTGATCGCGATCGGCCGCGCATTCCTCTCCTATCCGCGTATCCTCATTCTGGATGAAGCGACCTCCAGCGTTGACACCCGCACGGAGCTGCAGATCCAGGACGCGATGAACGAGCTGATGAAGGACAGAACCAGCCTGATCATCGCGCACCGCCTTTCCACCATTCAGGACGCGGATCAGATCATCGTCATGGATCAGGGGCATATCGTCGAGAGCGGAACGCACAGGGAGCTGCTCAGCAGAAACGGCAAATACTATGACCTCTATATGACGCAGTTTGCCGGTCAGGAGATCTGAAAAGCGGAATGCGGCGCATCTTTCCCGGTGAATTGACATTTCTCCGCGTCTGTGTTACAATATTCTTATCAGGCATCAGGAAGGAGCACAGAATATGGATCACGATACACAGAACGAACGGCAGAGTCTCTGGTCAGAGACAAAGCGGCCGGACCCCGCCGATCAGCTTCCGCCGGAAGCACTGCGCTTTGTGGATCCGCTTGACAAGATCGACAGGCACAGCGAAGCCGATGAACAGCGGATGAAGCTCGCGATTGCCGCGGCCGCGGTCGGCATCTGCTCGGTCGTGACCTTCCCGCTGAAGTTCCTCCCGATCTGTCTGGGCGTGATCGCTGTTCTGCTCGGCATCCGCACGGGCAGATACGCGGACTGCCAGAAGCCTGCAAAGATCGCGGTGATCACCGGCATCATCGGCATTGCGGCCGCCGTTTTGAACCTCACGCTGTTTCCGGTACTGTTCAAGATGCTGGAAGGCTTCGGGAACGGTCTGGTCCCGAAGGATCTCTCATAACAAAACGATCCCCCGCCTCTCTGAGACGGGGGATCACTGTTTGCGAAAGAATCTGCGGACGGATTATTCCTTGTCGAGATCGACAAACTGCTGGAGCGTCATCGTGCCCTTGACGAGCGCCATAAAGCGGTCGTTATAGCGGTCGATCGTCTGCGCGGAAACAAAGAGCATATACTTGAACTGCTCCTCGCCGACCTGGCTGTCAATGAAGCTTGCCGTCATGCGGAAGCGGATCTCGCCGTCGTTGATATCGTAGTCAAAGCAGCCGTCGATCATGCCGTAATTCGCGACAGAAACCGCGATCGCGGTCTCAACGCGCTTGTCCTCGGGTGCCTTGAAGGGCATCGGAGAGAGCAGGCTGACGATTTCGCGCTCGGCGCGGACGAAAATGATCATGTCCATCGGGATGTCGTCGCCGTTGACGGTGCAGCGGATGATGTAGTCATCGTCGCGCTTTTCCTTCTCGTAACGGAAATTGATTCCGTCGAGCATCGAACAGATCGAATTATAGATCTTCTCTGCATTCTGAATCTCTGCTGCGCTTGCCATTTGAATGACCTCCTTGAAAATGAATTGGGACCAGTGAGATAAACCTATTATAAACCCGTTCCCCGCTGTTGTCAAGCAAAGCACACAATTCTGTGATTCTATACAAGAATTATTCGCCGCCGTTGTGCAGATTTCCGGCTGAAACAGCGCAGGTATGATTTTTTTCGGCCGGACTCTTTCTTTTTTTTCGGAAATATGGTATAATAAGTATAAGTATTGCCGTCTGCCGGAAAACCGGCAGCAAAAAAGGAAGGCCTGAAATGAACGAACAGATTTATTCGCTCGGAATTGATGTCGGTTCGACCACCGTCAAGACCGTTGTGATCAATGAGCGGCACGAGATCCTCTCGCGCTGCTATCAGCGCCATTTGTCCCGCGTCCGCGAAACGGTCACGGAACAGCTGACCGCGCTGCAGAAGGAATATCCGGAGGCGTCATTCCGCCTCTGCATCACCGGCTCGGCAGGCCTCGGTCTTGCGCAGAGCGCGGGGATCCCCTTTGTGCAGGAGGTCCACGCGGCGTTTCTCGCGGTCAAGGCGGATTATCCGAACGCCGATGTCGTGATCGAATTGGGCGGCGAGGACGCCAAGATGATCTTCCTGACAGGCGGCGTCGAGCAGCGCATGAACGGCTCCTGTGCGGGCGGCACCGGCGCCTTTATCGACCAGATGGCGACACTGCTCGGCATCAGTGCCGATGAGCTGGACCGGCTCTCCCTCGACGCGGAAAAGCGCTATCCGATCGCCTCGCGCTGCGGCGTGTTCGCAAAGTCCGATATCCAGCCGCTGCTCAATCAGGGCGCAAGGCGTGAGGATATCGCCGCGAGCATTTTTCAGGCAGTCGTCGATCAGACGGTTTCAGGCCTTGCGCAGGGCAGAACGATCGAAGGGACCGTGCTGTTTCTGGGCGGTCCGCTCTCCTTCCTGCAGGGGCTCCGCGACGCGTTCGTCCGCACGCTGAAGCTCGATGATAAGCACGCGATTTTCCCGGAGACCGCACCCGTCTTTGTCGCGTACGGCTCTGCCATGTACGCAGAGCAGTCCGTCAGCCCGATGACGCTCACAGAAGCGCTCGGCAAGCTGGAGCACGCGAAGACCGGCGGCAATACGATCACCAGCCCGCCTCTTTTTGCCTCGCGTGACGAATACAACGACTTTGTGGAACGGCACCGTGCGCATGATCTGCCCTTTGCCGACCTGCGCTCCGTCACCGGAAACGCCTATCTCGGCATTGACGCCGGCTCCACGACGACCAAGCTTGTGCTGATCACGGAAACGGGCGAGCTGCTGTATCAGTATTACGCCGCAAACCGCGGTCAGCCACTTGACCGCATCGTCAAGCAGCTCAAAAAGATCTATGAGCAGATGAACCCCGGTCTGCACATCCGCGCGTCGGCAGTCACCGGATACGGTGAGGACTTTATCCGCGCCGGTCTCGGCATCGACTTCGGCATCGTTGAGACGGTCGCGCATTTCAAGGCGGCGTCCTATTTCTGCCCCGATGTGGATTTTATCATGGACATCGGCGGACAGGATATCAAATGCTTCAAGATCCGCAATCACAGCATCGACAGCATCATGCTGAATGAGGCCTGCTCCTCGGGCTGCGGCTCCTTTATCCAGAGCTTTGCGCAGGCGCTCGGCTATGACATCGCGGAATTTTCGCAGCTCGGCCTGTTCGCGGCACATCCGGTCGATCTCGGCTCTCGCTGCACGGTCTTCATGAACAGCTCCGTCAAGCAGGCACAGAAGGACGGCGCGACCGTTGAGGATATCTCAGCCGGCCTTTCGTCGTCGATCATCAAGAACGCGGTCTACAAGGTCATCCGCGCAAAATCGGTTGAGGAGCTCGGAAAAAACATCGTGGTGCAGGGCGGCACTTTCCTGAATGACGCCGTGCTCCGCTCCTTTGAGATCGAGCTCGGGCGCGATGTCATCCGTCCGGCGATCTCCGGCCTGATGGGCGCATTCGGTGCCGCGCTCTACGCGAGAGAGCACGCGCCCGCCGAAACATCAACCATTTCAAAGGAAGCACTGGAAACCTTCAGCTATACGACGCGCAGCGCAAAATGCGGCGGCTGCACGGCACACTGTGCGCTCAATGTTGTCATGTTCCCGGGCGGCGGCCGGTACATCTCCGGCAACCGCTGCGAAAAAGGTGCTGGCAAATCGAAAAGCGCCGATATTCCGTCGCTTTACGAATACAAATATCAGAAGGTCCTCTCCTGCGGACAGAAAAAGCCCGCCGGAAAGCCCGCGGCGACCGTCGGACTGCCGCTGGCGCTGTCCTACTATGAACAGATGCCCTTCTGGTCCACACTGTTCACAAAGCTCGGCTTTGCGGTGAAGCTCTCCCGTGAGAGCGACCGCGGCGTCTATTATGAGGGACAGCACACGATCCCATCCGACACGGTCTGCTATCCCGCAAAGCTGGCGCACGGCCATGTCGAGGATCTGCTCAATCAGGGCGTTGACTTCATTTTCTGGCCCTGCATGAGCTATAACTTTGACGAAGGCGCAAGCGACAACCATTTCAACTGTCCCGTTGTCGCGTATTATCCGGAGCTTCTGCGCGCCAACAATTCCCGCCTGACAGAGCAGAACTTCATCACGCCGTATATGGATTTCAACCACAAAAAGGGAATGCTTCTGGCAATCAGAAAGGCGCTCAAGGGCTATCATTATACCGGTGACCTCAAAACAGCGCTCAATGCCGCATACGAGGCGCAGACGCAGTTCCGCATGGCAAACGCTGCAGAGGCGCAGCGCATGGTCGATGCGGCACGCGCGGCCGGCAGAAAGATCATCGTGCTGGCGGGTCGTCCGTATCACATTGACAAAGAGATCAATCACGGCATCCACAAGCTCATCACGAGTCTCGGCATGGCCGTCATCAGCGAAGACGCGGTTGCGGCACTGGCGGCACCCGGAAAGCTCGGGGTACTGAACCAGTGGACCTATCACGCACGGCTTTACCGTGCGGCGCAGTTTGTGACCGGTCAGCCTGATATGCAGCTTGTCCAGCTGGTGTCATTCGGCTGCGGCATTGATGCCGTAACGACTGATGAGGTGCGTGCGATTCTCGAAAAGGGCGGCAAGCTCTACACGCAGCTGAAAATTGACGAGATCAACAATCTCGGTGCCGCGCGCATCCGCCTGCGCAGCCTTGTCGCCGCGATGGAGGAATGAGGTATCGCTCCGCGATGATCTGTAATGGGGCTCCGCCCCAAGCCCCGCTCAAGGGACAGTGCCCCTTGAGAATCCCGCTTCTTTTCGTGCGCCCATAATAAAAGTTTCGGTCAAGCCTTTTCAAAGGCTTGCGGGTT
>JAGDBX010000160.1 GCA_018110935.1 Oscillospiraceae bacterium | reverse complement strand
CAACGACGACCGAGACTACCACGGCCGAGTCCGCGACAACGACGACGGTGACCCCTACGACCGAGTCCACGACAACGACCACGGTGACTACCACGACCGAGTCCACGACATCGACGACGGTAACCACCACGACCGAGTCCACGACATCGACCACGGTGACCACCACGACCGAGTCCACGACATCGACCACGGTGACTACCACGACTGAGTCCACGACATCGACCACGGTGACCACCACGACTGAGTCCACGACATCGACCGAGGCGACCACTTCGACCGAGTCTACGACCACAACGACCAGTACCAGCCAGACGGATGATACCGGTAACTGGAACTGGAATGATACCGACACGACAGAGACCGAGACTGAAACGACCGCGTCTGAAACGACGATTGAATCTCAGACTGAATCGGAGACCGAGACCGAAACTGAGACCGAAACCGAGACGACGGCTTCGACCGGTTCCTCTGCACCGGGTGAGAGCACCACGACCACCGCGGGCAGCATGAAGACCGGTGAGACGGTTCCGACCGCTCTGATCTTTGTTGCAATCGGTATGGCGTTTGCAGGCTTTGCAGCCAGAAAGCGCAGAACAGAGGATGAAGAGGCGTAATTGCTGAAACGCATCCCTAGAAGAAACAAACAAAGCCCCCGCCGTCAGGCGGGGGCTTTGTTTATCATACGGAATGCCGGTTTTACAGACAGGAAATTACTTCAGTTTCGCGCAGAACTCCCTGATTTTCTGTTCGTTTTCAGGGTTCGGCCTGGTCTTCGGATCGAGCAGCACAAGGGTTTCTTCAAGCGCGTCGGTCTGCAGCTCGCCCTTCAGCTTGACAAATGCCTTGTCAGCGCCCGAAGCGGTCTGGCAGGCAAATGCCGCAAACCTTTTGCCGCTCAGATCGTTGCTTCGGATAAAGGTGCGGAGCGGCGGGGCGATCGTGCTCGCCCAGACAGGGAACCCGAAAATGATGCGGTCATAGGCTGCGTCGTCATATTCATAGGGCTGCAGCTTCGGTCTATCAGACATCACAGCCGCCTTCCCGCCCCAGATGAACTTGCTGACCTTTCCGGTCGGATATGCCTTTACCGGAACAAGGCAGAGCAGGTCTGCGCCGAGCTCCTCCGCAATCAGCTTTGCGGCATAGTCTGTGTTTCCCTCCAACGAATAATAAACGATCAGTGATCTCACAGCAGTCTCCTTTCTGTTCTGTCAGTTCAGAACATACCCCTGACGCGGCCGGCGATCAGCACCAGCAGAATCCCGATGTATGCCGCTGCCTTCACCAGCGCAAATATACTGACCTTCCAATGCAGTTTGACCGCGACAGACGCGATCGAAAACAGTGTAAAGCCGAGTGCGGTCACGAACATCGCCGTACCCTGATGCCGGAATACCGCCCATGCCGTGATGCCCTGCACGATGCCGACTGCGAATGTCACAAAGCCCATTTTCACGGCAAATTTCCGGCATGTTCCGAGATCGGAGAGCTTTTCTGTCATGCGGTCAGAAAGCTCCAGCGGATTCAGTTCCCGCTTTCCGGTCATGTAGATCAGCCCCGTCACAATGCTGAATACGCAAAGCAGTGCGTAAAACGCGCCGGAGATCATCAGCAGAACCTTCAGCATGGCGCGGTCTCCTCCGCAATCCCGTACCGCCGGATGTCCGTGCGCTCCACATACCGCTGCTTCAGTTCGCCGAGTGCCGCAAAATGCGGTGTCTGCCCGTGCAGGCGAACTGCCTCTTCCGATTCCCACAGCTCAATCAGCAGCAGTTCATCCGCGTTGTCCGGGCTGCAGTAATAAGCATACATCCGGTTTCCGGCCTCTGCGCGGGATGCTTCCGCGATCCCCTGTGCCAGAACTGCGCGGTAAAATTCCTCCCGCTTTCCGCTCTTGACAAAATAATGTACTTCCACATACTGTTTCATTTCTGTTTCCCCCTTTTGATCAGGAATGCGCGGCAGGGTGCGCCGTCAGCACCGCCGAGATGCAGCGGCGCGGCACACAGAAAATATCGGCCCTCCGGCACATGCTTCAGAACGATCCCTTCCAGCAGCGCGATCCCCGCGCCGAGCATGATCAGATGCACCTCTTTCGGTTCCTTTTCAGGCCCGACAGTCTGGCTTTCGTTACCAAACAGCAGAATCCCGGCTTTTGCGAATACGGCAGCGCCCTCAGCGGTCAGAACGGCTTTTCCCGCAACCAGAATCCGTGCCGCGGCGTCAGCGGCCTCTGCTCTCTGCAGAATCCGGCGTGCGTCCTCCGCCGTGACCGCTCCGCGGTGACGCGCCACCCAGCACGCACCGACAAAGGGGCGAAGCCCCATTTCCGTGACAGTTTTTCCGCCGTCTATAAAATGATGCGGCGCGTCAATATGCGTGCCGTTGTGCGCACACATCGAAAACGCGGTCAGGTTGCAGTCATCCCCGTTCCGGATCTGCAGCGGCTGTTTTCGTTCCGGCTGCGGATCGCCCTCAAACACGCTGCACGAAAACACTTCCTGCGAAATATCAATCAGCATGGTATCCCTCCTGCCTGAAAGCAATTCCGCGCAAAGCCGTCTGATGACCCGGCGGGATTCCCTCAGTCATATTATACCGCATTTCCCGCATGAAATCAAGATGCTGCCGAACCGCCCCGACCGTTTTCTGACGGAGCACGCCCCTGCCGCGGGACCGTCCGCGGGTTCTTCACAGCGGCAGCTGCCATGCCGCGCGTTCCGTGAAAAAGTTCCGCACAGACTGCACCTCTTTGTCAAAATGCTGCCCGGCACCGGATCCGCCCGGCCATCTGCTCCAGAAGCGGTCAAATGTCGCGAGTGCCGGCGCACGGTACTGCGCTGCAAAGCTGTCGATCTGCGCGCTGACGCGTTCCGCGGCAAAATTCACGGATGCGATTTCCGAATAAGTCTCTGTGAATCTTTGCCGGAATTCTTCATTTTTCAGCGCTGCGTCAAGCAGATCGCCGAGAAAACAGCCGCTTTCGAGCAGCTTTGTCAGCGAATCGCTGTCCGCGTTCACTGTCCCGTAAATGCCGGCGCTGAAATCCGTGTCAAACAGGATGAAACGCCATTTTCCGTCCGCATACGGATTGCTTGCATCTGTAACGGATGCCTTCCACATCGCCATATTGCTGTCATCCCAGTTGGCGTTTGCGATATAAAGCTCCGTGCAGACATAATCCATGAAGCCCTGTATATCAACACGGTCACAGAGCGCGTTAAACGCGCTCCGGTCGGTGAGATCGGTTTTCCTGATCCAATCGCGCAGCGCCTGCCAGTCGGCAAAGCCGGCCTCGTCTCCGGCTTCGAGCTCCTCCTTCTTGATGATGCAGACATCCTTCTTCGGGACGCCGCAGTGCGTGCTGACAAAAGCCGCGTCGATCCGCTCGGTGATGTCGTATTGTCCCCAGAATTCACCGTTGATGAACAGAATACACGGCTCCATGCCCTGCCGGAGAAACTGTCGGTCAGAAACGAGTGTCTGGTTCAGCCGGTCGCGGAAGCGCGCATACTGCGCGTCATTCCCGCCGTTTCTGAGCATGAAGCTGTCAAATTCCGTAATGGCTTCGCCGCTTTTCTCGCTTTTGACGGCGCCCGCAAACAGGTCATAATGCAGCTTCGGTGCGCCGTAGGCGGAGCGGGCATAAACATTGAAGCTTTTCTGTGAGCTGGAGCGCGATGCACCCCCGTGGATCCGGATGCCGACGCCCTGCGACGCGGTTCGTTTCCCGTTCTCAAAGATTTCGAGCGACGCTTCACGCTCCCACGCTTTCCCGCGCTGCGTGTAATTCGCCGGCATAAAGTATTCCGGCGTTTCCGGATCGTAATCCGCGCTGTTTTTCCAGTCCTCATGCGCTTTGCCGAGCACATAGATGCCGGATTGTTCATCAAATAGATTTCCCTCATCCGTGACGAGTGAGAATATCTTCATATCCTTGTAGAAATCCGCTTTTTCACCGAAACCGACAAAATAGGTGCAGGTCACGGAAGGGCCGGGCGTGCCGTCCGGCTTTTCGGCGGCGGCGCGGATGACTGTCGCTTTCTCAACAGGAGACAACGGCGGAAAGGATTCAAAATCGCCGCCCTTTGGCGAAATATCGGTACGATCGGCCAGACGGTCCGGTTCTGCGGAGCGGTCACCGATGCGGATGGCTTTACCGAACACGGGGCTTTCCGCATCAGGCGTGCTGCCGTCGGTCGTGTAATGCACCGGTGCGCCGTCTGATGCGGTGACAGTGAGCGAAAAGCCCGTGTCATAAAAACCGCTTTTGGCCGAAAAGCGAAGCCCCTCCGCCTCAAACGGCTCTGTGGCGGCATCGGGGGGAGCGGTTGTTTCGGGCGCGGGCGGCTCTGCGGAGGAATGCTCTCTGCAGCCGCAAAAGCACATGCCGCTGAGCAGTACCGCGCAGAACACAGCGAAAAAACGCCTTGATCTCATCTTGAAAACCTCTTTTTCTGACAGAATACGCGATACACACATTATACCACAGTCTCCGGAATCTGGCAAGCGGCAGGAATCCGCATCAGCTTGCAGATCAATTGTTTCCGGCGGATTGAGCATGAGGGCGCCGCCTCCGGCCTCCCGCGAGCTTTTGAAAAAGCTCGACCAAAACTTTTATTATGAGAAATCCCCCGCCGTCAGGCGGGGGATTCTCTGTCCTCAAAACGGGATTCTCAAGGGACACCGTCCCTTGAGCGGGGTTTGGAGCGGATCCCCATTATCAATCATCGCGGAGCGATACTTTTTATGGGGAGCGTCTATCGCAGGCTCCCCCTCTCGGCAAATCGATCCGCGGGATCGTTTTGCTCGATTCACCCCTGCCGAGCTCTTCTGATGCGGGGGATTCCGCGCT
>JAGDBX010000159.1 GCA_018110935.1 Oscillospiraceae bacterium | reverse complement strand
TTTCGGTCAAGCCTTTTCAAAGGCTTGCGGGTTCTTAGGGCAGAGCCCTAAGTCGCCGCCCGCAGGCGGCGAAACGCCCCCGCATCAGAAGTATCGCTCCGCGATGATTGATAATGGGGCTCTGCCCCATGCCCCGCTCAAGGGACGGATGTCCCTTGAGAATTCCATTTTGAGGACAGCAAAGCCCCCGCCGTCAGGCGGGGGCTCTGCATATACCTTATATTCTGCCGTATCCGGTCACAGTGTTCCGTTTCCTGCAATACCTGCAAGCAGCACGGAAAGGTCGCCCGCGGTCAGTCCGGCTTCGCCGTCCAGCTCTGCGTTGACAAGGCCCTGCGCCGTCACGGTCACAGTATCCTCCGCGATATACCGCGCCAGCAGCACGGCATCCGCGATCTGCACCTTCCCGCTGCAGTCCACATCGCCCTTCAGCAGAGCGGGCTCATCGCCGGTGTTCTGGGATACCACGGCAGATGTGCCGTTGATGATGATGACACTGCCGTATTGATCCACAATGCGTCCGTGCTCGTCGGTCGCGGTGGATACGGGCAGCAGGGATTCCGTGGTTTCCGGTTCCGCAGTTTCGGTATCCGGCTCCGAAATGCTCGTGTCGATCAGCTCTTCGGTTGTTTCAAAAGCTGTCGTTTCGGTCTCTGTCGTTCCGGATGTCGTGCGGCTCTCGGAGATTGTCGTATCGCCCTCCGTTTCCGGTCCCATTGTCAGATCGGCACTCACCTCAACCGTATAGAAGAGGTAATCGTCACACTCCGCTTCACCGTTCTGGAAATCCGAACTGATATAGACAAGGTATTCACCCGGCGTATCCGGATCATAGTCCGTTCTGATCTGCAGGCAGTCGGAGATATCATAGTCAAAGTTGTTCTTGGAGCGGTGCTCGATCATTTTGACCTTCAGCCCCTTGGTGCTGAGCGGTTCACCGAGCGCAAAGATGCGTTTGGGATACGCTGTGATCTCAATGGTTGACTTCCAATAGGCGTTCGTGCCGAGATTGATCATATCCCCGTATTCATTGGTAACCCACGGATAATAATCATGATCATAGGTTCCCCACACTGCCTTGCCGGTCGTCGTCCCGGTCACTTCCGAAAGCGACGGATCCGGCGTGTCACTGCTGGAATGACCGTAGATTGCAAAGGAAAGACGGCTGTTTTCCGAAAGCTGCGTCGGCTCCTCCAGCCGGATCGTGAAGCTGTCCAGGTCGTAATTCTGATCACAGAGTTTTTCGTACCGGAAGCCTGCATTGCGGCTCGGCCTGTCCTCGGTCGTTTGGGTTGTGGTTTGCTTGGAATAAACCGGAATATATGAATTCCCCTGTTTTACATATTCCTTATAGTTTCGCGTTGTTTCAACCGAGAAAGTCAGATTGCTGATGTTTTCGTACTCATAATAAAGATAATATGCATTGAATTCGTTGTCTTGAGAGATTGTGCAGACCTGATCCTCCTCGTACAGCTCCTCCGCACTGCAGCTGAACAGTTTGGTCATGCCTGTCTTTTCCACCGGATTTGATGCGGCGATCGCCGCCTGTGTGCCGACACAGTTCAGCGCAAGCATCACGCTTGACAGAACCGATGCCAGACGATTCTGAAATTTCATAGCTTAACCCTCCTTATAACTCCCAGCCGCATCCCATCCGCGCAGGCAGTCCCCTCTGCCCTGTTCAGCGGCATTTCATACTTTTAATCATATCACATCAGTCTTGGCTTGTCAATATCTTTTTGTATCCGGATATCCGCGCCTGCAAAGCACCGGATCGGACGGAAACCGCTTGCATTTTCACCGCGATTCTGTTATAATGCAGACAGAGGCACGGCACAGACCGTGCAGATACATGAAACGGAGGAAATACATCATGGGAACTTTGCGTGTCAGAGGCGCGGCAGAATGCCGCTTTCAGGCAGACCGGTTCACGGTCCACATGGAGATCCGTACAGAAAAGGAAAGCACCGGAGAGGCGATTGCCGCGGGAAAAAATCAGACGGAACAGCTTCTGCGCCTGATGCAGGAGCGTCTCGGCCTTGCGCCGGAGAGCTTCACGCTGGAAAATGAGGCCGTCCGGCAGACCTACGGCGAAAGGCCCGGTTATCAGTTCACAAAGAGCATCCGTACGGAGATTGCCGCAGACCTTTCCGCGCTGGAGCGGATGACCGGCCTGCTGGAGACCTTCTCAGGGATTGAATATCACATCAGCTATGCGCTCTCCGATCCGGCCGGAAAGGAGCAGCAGGTGCTCCGGAAGGCCGTTGAGGCCTCCCGCCGCCGTGCAGAGCTGATTGCTGAGGCAGTCGGACAGAAGATCTGCGGTATTGAGGATGTCAATTATGAATACGAGGACGGAAACGATTTCCTCACAGACCGCCCGCTCGTAAAATGTATGGGTGCGGAATGCCGGAACGATCTCGCGGAGCATCTGAGCAGACCGGAGCAGATCATTTCCAAGGAAATACAGATCATCTGGAAAACGGAATGAACGGAGGCACGCGCATGAGAAAACATGCAGCCCTTGCCGCTGCGGTCCTGCTGACGCTCAGTGTCCGGGCTTCAGCCGGCGGCGCGGCGGAGTATCCGCGCGGCGATGTCAGTCAGGACGGCGTGTCTGATGCCGGTGACGCGGCTTTGCTGCGGGATTATCTGATTTGCAGGCAAACGCTTACCACGGAACAGGCAGCCGCGGCGGATCTCAATGCGGACAGCAGCCTCAGCGCGGTTGACCTGACGCTGCTCAAACGGCGGCTGCTCACGACGGAGGACGGCAGGTACCTGCTCTGGAGCGATGAATTTGACGGTGATGCCCTTGACCGTACAAAATGGAATTATGAGCTCGGCAACTGGAAGCTCGACGCCGGCGGAAATTATGTCACGAACGGCTGGGGCAACAACGAGCAGGAGTTCTACACCGACCGGAACGCATCCGTCAGCGGCGGAATCCTGACGATCGCGGCGCGGAAGGAGCATTATGCCGATGCGGTGCAGGGCGAATACGAATACACCTCTGCGCGGCTCAGCACACAGCATCTGTTTTCGGTCTGCGGCGGCAGAATCGAGGTGCGCGCTCGCTGCGA
>JAGDBX010000015.1 GCA_018110935.1 Oscillospiraceae bacterium | reverse complement strand
GACACAGGAACCGCCGCGGATGTATTCGCGGAAAAGATGAGCTTCAACTCCAAAAGGGTATAACAAAACGGGAACCGGCTGTGTGTCGGTTCCCGTTTCATATTATCGTTTTCATCCTAACAAATATCACAGAAGCTGTTTCAGCGGTTTATCTCCATTAACCGTTTTCCAGCACTCATTTCCATTAAGAGAAGTTCCATTCAGAAATTTCAGTGCTCCGCTTTGAGAATCAAACGGAAGATCGATTTGCAAAACACGATTCACAAGCTGACCTGCCTTTTCAAGCTGATCGCGCAATGTTCGAACTATATCGGAACTGTCAAATGCATCAGAAACATTTGCTGAAACCTTGGAGCCAGCTTTTAGAATTGTTTTTCTCTTTTTCGTATGTCCAAGATTGACTTCGATTTCGGCTTTTCCAGAAACATCTCTTTTTTTATTGATGAAATAGAACAGTTCAGTCTGTACTGATGATGCTACCGGTGCAACTGGAACAGATGCCGGCGCAGATACAGTCGGTGTAGTGGCTACAGGCGGAAAAATAGTTTGAGGGAACAAGGAAATAAAATGCTCAATATCAGCCAGATACTGATTACATGCCTTGATGCTACCGCCACTTAAGTGATAATGGCTGTTTCGATAGGAAGCATTACAGTTCTTAGCTGACGGCGTAGTAGTTGCACACTTTGTATAATGCTTAATTGCATACTCACACATAGCGTTTTCAAGGAAGAGCAGTTCATTAGTGCTGATGCTACTGTGAGAACACGGAAACGCAAGCACAGTATGCCAACTTTGATCAATGGAACCACTATGTGTGTTCAGAATACGTTTTCCAATTACATCCAATCCACTTTGACCTACATAAACGGTGTCCGTACCGATCAATAGAAAATAGATTCCCGGATGATCTAAATCATTGGAATATGCGGGAACCATGCTTTTCTCAATGCGGATAGCTGAAAACTGTGATGTGGAGCTATTCATTATAATCGCCCCATCATAAGTTGCATCTACTAAATGAATTTTGACATCGAACATTTTCTGCCTCCTGATCCATTGAACTTCTGATCGCACTTGTATCAATATGCACAGAAAAACAAGTGTAACGATCATCTATATTATACCACAATCCGCCTCAAATCACAAGGTAAGTCTGTCTCGTCATTATGCCTAAAAACCAGCATCAAAATTCTACGTTTCCAACAAACGCCGTTTTCGCAAGAAAATCCATAAAAATCCAAAAAAACGTCTCATTGTTCGCTCAAAAAGCGCGTAGCTTGGTGTCCATTTTTCTCCGTAGTGTCCAAATAGTGTCCAAAGCCCATTTAGCAATAAAATACGCTGTTCTCCAAATGTAGGAAAACAGCGTATTTACGAAATATTCATGAGTGAGAAATGAGGGGCTCGAACCCTCGACCCTCTCCTTAAAAGGGAGATGCTCTGCCAACTGAGCTAATTTCTCATATCAACCAGTGTATTATACCACAAAAAAGCGAAAAAGTCAAGTGTTTTCTGAAAAAAGGGGCATGGGAGCGCAAGAGCTGCGCTCCCTTCCCGTTTTCAGATCTTACACACCGAACTTAGTGGTCAGAACCGGCACACCGACGCCCATTGTAGAAGCGACGGTGACAGAGCGCAGGTAAGTACCCTTTGCTGCTGCCGGCTTTGCCTTCACAACTGCCTCAAGCAGTGTATTGAAGTTCTCTTCAAGCTTCTCAGAGCCGAAGGAAACCTTGCCGATCGGGCAGTGAATGATGTTGGATTTGTCGAGACGGTACTCGATCTTACCGGCCTTTGCTTCCTGAACAGCCTTTGCGACATCAGGAGAGACCGTGCCGGCCTTCGGGTTCGGCATGAGTCCGCGCGGGCCGAGGACCTTACCCAGACGGCCGACGACACCCATCATGTCCGGAGACGCGATGACGACATCGAATTCCATCCAGTTTTCCTTCTGGATCTTCTCGACCATGTCCAGACCGCCGACATAGTCAGCGCCTGCTGCCTTTGCTGCCTCATACTTGTCTTCCTTGCAGAAAACAAGGATACGGACGGTCTTACCGGTTCCGTTCGGCAGAACGACAGCGCCGCGGACCTGCTGGTCTGCGTGGCGGGAGTCAACGCCGAGGCGGATGTGCGCCTCAACGGTTTCATCGAACTTTGCCTTTGCAAGCGAGCAGACAGTGCTCAGCGCCTCTGCCGGCTCATACAGCTTCGCTTTGTCGAGCGCCTTTGCGCTCTCAACATACTTCTTACCGTGTTTCATGTATGAAAAACTCCTTATCATCAATCTGTGGTATTCCGGCGGCTGACCGCTGCCAGATAGCGGAATGAATCCTCCCACTGGCAGATGCCGGGGCAGGCATTCCATGAATGGTCATTGCATAGAATGCGCAGAGTCCCTTAATCTGCGACGACAACACCCATCGAGCGGGCAGTGCCTGCGATCATGCTCATGGCGGCTTCGAGAGAAGCTGCGTTCAGGTCAGGCATCTTGGTTTCAGCGATCTTCTGAATCTGCTCGCGGGTAATGGTAGCGACCTTGTTCTTGTTCGGCACACCGGAAGCCTTTTCGATGCCGCAGGCCTTCTTGATGAGGACGGCTGCGGGCGGCGTCTTGGTGATGAAGGTGAACGAACGGTCAGCGTAAACGGTGATAATAACCGGAATGATCAGGCCTGCGTCATTCTTGGTGCGCTCATTGAACTCCTTGCAGAAGCCCATGATGTTGACGCCGTGCTGACCGAGAGCCGGACCGACCGGCGGCTGCGGCGTTGCTTTGCCGGCAGCGATCTGAAGCTTGATAAAGCCAACTACTTTCTGTGCCATTGTATAAATTCCTCCAAATCATGTGGTGTATGGCGGGATACCCGCATCCGGCGGATATCTCTCCCACGGTCATCCCGCGGCCGTCTGAGCGGTGCGGATGACGCCTTTGAACGGCAGAGAACGCTCTGCCCGAAGATCAGTCTGCGCGTCTGACCTCTGTCAGATGCAGCTTGGTCGGCGTTTCCTGACCGAACATCGAGACCAGCACCTCGCAGGTGCCTTCTTCGATATCGATGCTCTGCACAACGCCGTCGAACCCGTCCATGGCCGTTCCGACGATCCGAACGGAATCACCGACGCTGAGGTTGATCTCAACGGAAGTGCCGAGATCGACGCCCATTGTCTGAATCTCTGCCGGTGTGAGCGGCACGGGGTTGTTCGGGTCCGAGCCGAGGAAGCCGGTCACGCCGCGGATGCTGCGGATCAGATACGCGACTTCGTCGGTGTAGATCATGTACACGAGAACATAGCCCGGGAAGATTTTCCTTGCGTACTCCTTCTCCTTGCCGTCTGTGATCTCACGCACCTGTTCGGTGGGAATCTGCACATCTAAGATCTTATCCGTGAGCTGCTGATTCCCCGCCTTGGTGAGGATGCTTTTCATCACCTTGTTCTCATAGCTGGAATAGGTATGCACCACATACCACTGTGGGGTCTGCGCCTCATGTTCACTCATTGTGATTCCCTGCTTTCTTTTTGGTAGATAACGCGTCAGTGCTGTGCAACGCGTGTCCGCTGCAAATCAGGATTTGCCGCTGATCGCCAGCTGGAAGAGCTTCAGGAAGGCCTCATCCAGCAGGAAGGTAAACACGGCGAACCCGAGCATGGTAGCGAACACAACAATGCTGTTGTTGATGACAGTCTTTTTGGTCGGCCAGATCACCTTCTTGAGCTCCTGCTTGAGCTCCTTGAACCACTTGGAGATCTTTCCCGGCTTTTTGGACTTGTCCGACTTCTTGCTTTCCTTTTCGGAAACTGCAAGCTCCTTGTCCTTCGCCATTTCCGGCTCCTTTCCGCCCGTCGCGGAGCGCGAACGGGTCATGACCTGCTGCGGGTCGCTTATTTGGTTTCCTTATGCAGGGTATGCTTGTTGCAGAATCTGCAGTGCTTCATCATTTCGATTCTGTCCGGGTCATTCTTCTTGTTCTTCTTCGAAACATAGTTTCTGCGCTTGCACTCTGTGCAGGCAAGGGTGATTTTCACACGCATGGTTTCGGCACCTCCTATCAGAATTTTTCCGTTATGCCGGATTCACGGCAGAAAAAAACCGCCGGTATTTTGATCGGCACACCGGAATTGTCAAAGTTTGCCTCCCTCTTGTCTGCGGATGCGCTGTGCGTGTCATCCGGTCCGGGAAGCACATCCGGCCGTCCGCACCGCCGTTTCCGGCGATTTCCGCGCACAACAAAAGCACCTCCGCAAAGAGGTGCTTCTATCATACCACAAATCGGGATTTTTGTCAAGCGTTTTCCTTGATTTTTTTGGAAATCGGCAGGTTTTTGCGGCTGTTATTTCTTTCTGACGATTTTCCTGTATCGGGCAAGCGGAAGCGGGAGCTCCGATTCCGTCTTTTCGGTGACTGCCGCAACCGTCACTTCCGTTTCGCCTTTGTCGGTCATCACGATCACAGTATCGCCGGCCGCAACGCCCTCCGTTTCGAGCAGATAGTCATACAGCCGCTGGCCGGCCGCGAACTGAACAGAGGCGATCCGGTATTTGGTGCGGGACAGCTTTTCCGGATTCCGGAAGCAGTATGTGCCTTTGATTGTCGCCGCGATCTCACCGCCGTACAGAAAATCATATCCGCTGATGTCATCGAAATACACAGTATCTTCGCCGAATGCTGTTTCAGCCGCCGCGGCATTTTTCACCGTGACGCGGAGCTTGTCCAGCAGTCCGCAGAACCCGGTGCCGAGCTCGGTGATAAACAGTTTCGGCGGATGTTTTTCCTCCGGCAGCGGCACGATGCAGACTGTCAGTTCCAAGTCGCCGCTTTTCTGTTTTCTGATTTTCAGCTGGAGCTTTCTGTATTTTTTCAGGTAGTGATACAGCATGGAATGCAGACTGACTTCCGCTGTCCGTTTCGGCTTTTCGATCCTTCCTGACGAAAGCAGACGGTCCAGCGCTTTTTTGATGCTTTCCGCTACCTTGGCATCACCGTACCAATGATATTTCTCACGCTGGCGGATCGCGAACGCGGCCTGCAGATAGTACAGATATGCAAGTGCGGAGCTGGCGGTTCCGCGATAGCCGCTTTCTTCATAGCTGCCCATTCTCAGCGCGACATCCGCAAATTTACAAGGATCACCCGTCAGAAAGCGCTTCAGATTTTCGGAATACAGCTCACTGACGATCTCGCAGGCGATTTTCGGATTCTTCGGAACGGCATACCCGTGGACAAACATATCCGCAAGCTTATACCGGGATTCAAACCATCCGCCGGCTGCACCGATCGAGAAATACCGGAACGCCTGCTCATACTGCGGCTCACCGCTCCAGCATCTTCCGTAATAATAAATGTAGCCGAGCGTATTCGCGTATTCGGCTTCGCCGGTCAGCTCCAGCAGCTTCAGCATACATTTCAGTGATGTGTTCCAGTCGCAGTCATAGGCCGGATCGCCGCCGTAGCAGCCGTAGCCCCTGCAGCGCAGTGCGGTCACGCTGTCTTTTTCGCAGAGCTCGTCTGCAAATGCACGGTAGAGCTTCAGCTCCGGCTCCGATGCGGTGCGCAGCGTTTCGCCTTTCCACATACATTCCAGATAGTGCTCTTTTTCTTCATCAGTGTAATCACGCTCCGGAACGGGTCTGCGCTCGTTTTTCAGCTTATCAGACAGATCGTTCTCAATGTATTTCGCGGTATCCGGAATATCCAGCTCCTCCAGAAGCATCTCCTCGATCGCGCCGTCATCCTCATACAGCTGATTCAGATAGTCCTTTCTGGACGGAAGAAAGCGAAACGTTTCCGCATCAGCGGGTGTATCTTCAAAATGGATGCAGTTTACCGAATAAATGAGACGGTACAGCGGCAGATACCAGTCCTGATAAACCGTCCCGTGATCCGGATTCTTCTTCCGGAGCGCGTGCATCGCCGCGATGGCGTCATCAGCCGTCATGGTATAGGGCTGCTCGGCTTCGATCTGTATATAATCCGGCGTATCGCCGCCGCACAGATCGGACCATCCGGTCTCAAACCGGCAGAGCCCGCGGAGCTGTTTGAGTGTCAGTATGACCGGCGGAACATATTCGAGCCGTTCCAGAGGGAGCTTTCTCTCCTCCTCCAGCGTGATATCCCATATTCTGGCGTTCTTTTTCCCCGCGGTGATCACCGCGCCGTACCGGATCTGTTTCCGGACTGTAAACCGGACGATATCGTTCTGCTTCAGTTCACGCACCGTACACGCCCCCTATTTCAAACGGTAAATCCGATCCGGACTTACACGCCGTACTGTTCGCGGTAGGCGAGCATCTGCGGGAGATACGCCTTTCCGTCCACAACACCGTTTTCGATTGCCGCAATGATATCGCTGACGGTGACGATCGAATAGACATCAATGCCGAACTCTGCCTTGACCTCCTGCACAGCGGATTTTTCGCTGTTGAGGCCCTTCTCCTGCCGGTCAACCGTGATGATCATGCCGGCGATCTCCACATCCGCGGCGGATTTCAGCTTCGGATAGACCTCTCTGAGCGCCTTGCCCGAGGTCATCACATCCTCGATCAGTACGACCTTTGTGCCGGCTTCGAGCTTTGAGCCGACGATCATGCCGCCCTCGCCGTGATCCTTGACCTCCTTGCGGTCATAGGCGTAGCCGACCTCAACGCCGTGATTCCTGTAAAGGGCAATCGCGGCAGCCGCAGCGAGCGGAATGCCCTTGTAGGCCGGACCGAACAGCACATCCGCTTTGAGACCGTGTTCGGTGATGCACTGTGCGTAATACTCGCCGAGACGGCAGAGCTGCGCACCGGTCCTGTAATTGCCGGTGTTTACGAAATACGGCGCCTTTCTGCCGGATTTCAGCGTGAAATCGCCGAAGGTCAGCACGCCGCACTCCGTCATGAATCGGATAAATTCCTCTTTGTAGGTCATGGTTTCATTCTTCCTTTCCGTTTTTATGTGAGAACGCTGCTTTTCCGTACAGAGCACGCAGCGCTGCTTTCAGCTGTTCAGACTGCCCGGGCGGAATTCCGACAGATCGACGCCGCAGTTCGGGCAGTAATGGATTCCGCGGATATACCGCGTACCGCACCAGCGGCAGACATCGGTCTCCGGCTCTGCGGGGTTCTGCGCACCTGCAGAAGAGCGTGTTTCCGCGGATACATTCTGCGGCTGCGGTTTCTCCAGATCAGGCATTTCAGGCTTTTCGGCCGCGGCAGCGGGAATCTGCTGTGCGCCGTAAGGCTGCTGCGTGCCGTAGGGCGGCTGCGCACCGTAGGGCGGCTGCGCACCGTAGGGCGGCTGTGTGCCGTAGGGCTGCTGCGTGCCGTAGGGCTGCTGCGTGCCGTAAGGCTGCTGTGCGCCATAGGGCGGCTGCACACCGTAGGGCTGCTGCGTGCCGTAGGGCTGCTGTACGCCGTAGGGTTCATTGAACGGAACCGCGGGTATCTGCGCGAAAGGTGTTTCTCTGAAAGCGGTGCCGGTGTTCGGATAATTCTCAGGGGCATCCGGATCCAGCTCTGCGTGCCGGTATTTCAGGTTATTAAAGCCCAGCATGAAATAAGCGTGGAAAAAGACAAACGCGAGCATGAGCATAACGGGGAACATCGAAGGGAGCGCCGATACAAGCGTCGGCTTTCTGACGGTGATGCCGTCCGTTATCCCTTCAAAAGCATTCTGCAGAACCTCTGTGAGATTGCGGTCTGCTTCGAGACCGGTCTGCATCCTCTGAGTCAGGTTGTCAGCTACGGCCGGTGTGATCACAGAATCGGTGTTATCGCCCTGTATGCCTTCCCAGTACCAGTCGTTGAATTCCGGATCAGGGGTGACCGGTTCCGAATAAACGAGCAGCCAGTGCGATTCATCGCTGAATTCAGCAATATAGCGGTTGTAGGCATAGTTTTCCAGATCAGAAAACCGTTTCTGCCATGTTTCGTTATTGACCGTAATAACTGCGGGCGTCACGCCGGTCTTGTCGCGGAACGCCTCCAGTGTGCTGTCAAGGTCATAGGACGAATCAATGACACCCGCTTCGTCTTTGATTATGACATCATGAACTTTGGGCTTCGCAATGACCGGCAGGATCGAGAAAAGGATCATGCCGATCCCGGCTGCCAGAAACGGGAGATAGGCTATGCCGAGCAGGAGACGCGACGGGCGGAAGAGCTTGCTCGGATCGCCCGTGGAGTAGAAATAACGGTAGGAACCGCCGCGGTAATAGCGATACCGGCTTGCACCCGGGAACGGCGTTTTTCTGATCCGGATATAGGACACATTGTCCGATCCGTAGCTGCGCGATCCGTAGCTGTGCGATCCGCTGCTGCCGTACCGGCCGCTTCTGTAACTGCTTCTGTGACTGCTGCTTCTGTGGCTGCTGCTCCTGTGACTGCTGCTCCTGTGACTGCTGTGAGAGCCGCTTCTGTGAGAACCGCCTCCGGATGAATGCGGCATAGGTCATCCCTCCTTTTCAGAATCGTCATTCTGCTCCGGCAGACAGATGCGGAATGCTGTCGGCAGTGCCGTTTCCGCACGGAGCTGTTCTGCCGTGACCCATGTAAAGTGTTCCGGCATTTTAGAGACCAGTAAATGCACGCAGGTCATATGCCATTCAATATGCGTGAAAATATGTGTGCGCCGGCGGACAGAAACGATCTCCTCAGCACCCGTCTGCCAGCGTTCCGCGGCGATGAGCGCAGCCTGTGCCTCCGTATGCCCGTCCAGATGCGGCAGTTCCCAGAGCCCTGCCAGAAGCCCTTTGTCAGGACGCTTCCGGACGGCGAACCGGTCGCCGCACTGTAAGATATAAACGGTGTATTCTTCGATTCTGCGGGCTTTTTTCTGCTTCCGCACCGGATACTGCATCTCAGAGCCGCTCCGGTGTGCGGCACAGTCCTCCTGCAGCGGGCAGGCATCACAGTGCGGTGCGCCGTTCGGTACACAGACCGTCGCACCGAGCTCCATCAGCGCCTGTGTCAGCGTGCCGCGGGTACCGGCGGGCGTTTGTTCGTATCCGGTCCGCAGCGCGTCACGGATGCTCTTTCTGACCGCCGGTTCATCGGTGCACCGGCTGTCTGCCGAAAGCCTTGTCAGCACGCGCAATACATTACCGTCTACGGCAGGCTCCGGCAGATCAAAGCAGATCGAGCCGACCGCGCCCGCCGTGTAGTCGCCGATGCCGGAAATCGAACGGATTTCCGCGTATGTATGCGGAAATACTCCGCCAAACCGCGCCATGATCTGTTCAGCGCCCTTCTGCAGATTGCGGACGCGGCTGTAATAGCCGAGCCCCTCCCAGAGCTTCAAAAGCAGCTCCTCATCGCATTCCGCCAGTGACGGGATATCCGGCAGCCGTTCCAGAAAGCGCGCATAATAGGGCTTTACCGCTTCGACTCTCGTCTGCTGCAGCATGATCTCCGACAGCCAGACATGATAGGGCTCCCGATCTCTGCGCCACGGCAGATCGCGGGCGTTTTCCGCAAACCAGTCAAGCAGCGCCGGTATCAGCCGGTCCTGTGCCCGGTTCACTCCTCTGCCGCCTGTTCAGCCGAAATCACCGAATGGATCCGGAAGTCATAGCTCAGGCAGGGCATACTGAGTCCCATGCAGTCAAAATGCGCGATCCGCAGCTTTGTCACTTCGCCGGAGACAGTCAGCACCGTGCTGCTGTCCTTCAGATACGGTGTCAGATCGACATCCGATTCCACAAGAACACTGCTTTTGGAATTTGACGCGGTTGCGTAATATGTGCCGTCCGGTCTCTGTGTCGTAAATTCGGAAAGCACAACTGTCTTCTTATGTTTGTAGCACATCAGATATACTCCGGCTATGACGGCGAGCAGAAGAATCACGCACGCCGCGATCAGCAAGCCTTTCTTAAACGATTTCATGTCAGTTCCTTAATGATATCAGATATTATACAGGATCTCGGAATAGCAGGGGAACGGCCACTGCTCCTGCGGCACCAGCACTTCAAGGGCATCTGCCGCCGTGCGCATCCGCTCCATCGCCGGCACGACCAGTCTGCGGTATGCCTGCGCGGTCTCGATCGTGCCGCCGGCACCCGCTGCCGCGCTGATCTGTCCGCGGAGATCGTCGATCGCGTCATAGAGCGCGGCGGTCAGGTCGCTGATCTTTTCCGCCAGTGATTCCTCGACTCTCGCGTTCAGCCGCAGCTCTCCGAACATCTCATGCTTGCGCGAAACGGCATCAAGCAGCTCTTTTGTATAGGAAATCACGGCGGGCAGGATCTTCTTGCGCGCCATATCGAGCATGGTCTTTGCCTCGATGCAGACCGTCTTGCTGTAATTGTCGAGCAGAATCTCCTTGCGGGAGGTGATCTCCGCGCCGGTCAGGACCTTCTGCTCCTCGAAGATCTTCACGAACGCCTCGCGGTCATATTCCATCAGCGCTTCGACCGTCGAGGGGTAATTCGGCAGACCGCGGCGTCTGCATTCTGCAAACCATTCATCGCCGTAGCCGTTTCCGTTGAAGATGATGTCCTTGTTTTCACGGATCGTGCGGACGAGCAGCGCGTTCAGCGCTTCCTTGAAGTCCGGTGCCTGTTCCAGCTCGTCGCAGAATTCAGAGACCTCATGTGAGAAGATCGTATTCATCACAAAGTTGAAGCAGGAGATGGAATCCGCGGAGCCGAGCATCCGGAACTCGAATTTGTTTCCGGTGAAGGCCATCGGGGAGGTGCGGTTGCGGTCGGTCGCGTCCTTGCGGAACTGCGGCATCGCGTCAACACCGAGATTGAAACGCTCTTTTCCGGTGCCGCCGAGCGGTTTGCCCTGCTCGATCGCGTCCAGCACGCGCTGCAGATCATCGCCGATGAACACGGAGATCACAGTCGGCGGGGCTTCGTTTCCGCCGAGACGGCAGTCGTTTCCGGCAGAGGCGGAGGCGATCCGGAGCAGCGGGGCGTATTCCTTGACACCCTTCAGAATGGCGCAGAGCGTCAGCAGGAAGATCATGTTCTCCTGCGGCGTGTCGCCCGGGTCAAGCAGATTCTGCCCGTCGTCGGTCGAGAGCGACCAGTTGTTGTGCTTGCCGGAGCCGCTGATGCCCGCAAAGGGCTTTTCGTGCAGCAGGCAGACGAGGCCGTGCTTTAACGCGGTCTTTTTCATTAGCTCCATGGTCAGCTGATTGTGGTCTGCTGCAATGTTGGAGGTCGTGTAGACCGGTGCCAGCTCATGCTGCGCCGGAGCGACCTCATTGTGTTCTGTTTTCGCGTAGATGCCGAGCTTCCAGAGCTCCTCATCCAGTTCGCGCATGAAGTCGGAGACACGCTGCGTCAGGTTGCCGAAATAGTGGTCATCCATTTCCTCGCCCTTGGGCGGCATGGCACCGAACAGCGTTCTGCCGGTCAGGATCAGGTCTTCGCGTGCATCATAAGAGGCCTTGTCGATCAGAAAATACTCCTGCTCCGGCCCGACATTCGTCATGACGCGCTGTACGGTCTTGTTGCCGAACAGGCGGAGCATCCGGACGCTTGCGCGGCTGACTGCTTCCATAGAGCGCAGCAGCGGGGTTTTCTTGTCAAGCACCTCGCCGGTATACGCGACAAATCCGGTCGGGATGCAGAGCGTGCGATCCTTGATGAACGCGTCAGAGGTCGGATCCCAGGCGTTATAGCCACTGGCCTCAAAGGTCGCGCGCAGGCCGCCGGACGGAAAAGACGAAGCGTCCGGCTCGCCCTTGATCAGCTCCTTGCCGGAAAACTCAAGGATGACGCCGCTGCCGCGCGGCGTCAGAAAGGCATCGTGCTTTTCGGCCGTGACACCGGTCATCGGCTGGAACCAGTGCGTATAATGCGTGCAGCCCTTGGAGACCGCCCAGTCCTTCATCGCGTTTGCCACGACATCGGCTGCCTCTCTGGGCAGCGGCGTGCCGAGTGTGCGCGTATTCATGACCGCCTCAAAAACCTTGTGCGGCAGATAGTTCGCCATAACATGCGCGTTGAAGACATTGCTCCCGAAATACGCATCCGGCGTCACTCTGGAATCCATCATCACTTACTCGCATCTCCCGTGCGGGAAATGCGCCTCCTTTCAGATTCAGTGCGGCAGCCGGCTGACCGCCTACTCCCGCAACATATATTATAACAGATTTTCCCGCCGATTGCAAGACCTTGACCGGCGCGGTCCGTTTTTCTGCGTTTCGCATGAAACATTGTCCTTTTGCGCAGTTTTTTCAGTCTGGGAGGAAAACAGCCCGCAGACGGAATGCCGTCTGCGGGCCGGATCGTTATTTCTGCGAGACCGTGATCGTATAGGCGTCATTTTCGAGTGGGCCGACCGTGACGGTCACGCCGGGATCGACCGTCTGATAGCCGCTGCTGTCATACCAGCGGAATCCGCTCATCTGGCTGTCAATGACAGCACCGCTGCCGAGCAGTTTTCCGCCCTCGGCCTCGTTCGCGAGACGGATCACGCGCTGCTTTTTGTTGGAGTTATCATACATCTGTCCGTAGTTGTTCCATTTGAACTCCGGTCCCCAGTAGCCGTTCCAGAGCTCCGCGTTGCAGTGCAGCACGCGGACGCCGTTTCCGAATGACCACGGGATCGAATTGTTGCCGGTGTGCTTGATATATTCCAGAATGAAGTATTCGCTGTGAAAGCCGTTCAGATCCCCGCGGGGGATCAGGATACAGCCCGGTGCGTCCTGCGACGACTTTATGGTGAAGGTCTGTGTGCCGCCCTTATAGATCTGCACTTCCGAGTCCGTATACCAGCCGAACATCAGCTTGGAGAACGCGCTCATGTCGCCCTGTGCGTCGTCCATCATTTCCCAGCCGGCATCGCCGTTCATACCGTAGTAGCTTTCCTCGGTGTTTTCGTATTTATAGTAATCCGGCAGTCCCATCGCGTGCCCGAGTTCATGCGTCCATGTGCTGTTGAATCCTCTGCGGTCACTGAGTTTCCATCTGCCGTAGCAGACATTGCCTGCCTTGACGCCGTCAAAGCGGCGGTATCCGTAATAGCCGCCGGAGCATGGCCACCAGTCATCTTCGCTGGCATCGCCGGGAAGCGCCATGATCACGGTATCCATGACTCGGTCGTTGTTGATATCGTATTTTGAATAGTCGATCTGATCGTCCAGCGCTTCCATGACTTCGTTCAGCAGCTTGTCCGTTCCGTCATAGCTCGTGTATTCCTTCGGGTTCACATAGCTGTTGATGCTGTTTTTTGCGGTATAAAGGAACACATCGCCTTCCATGTGCAGTCTGCCGTAGGAGGCCCGCTCATAGTAGGCGCAGATGCTTTCCAGCGCATAGGAGCGGCTCTGTTTGTTTTCCGGCCCGAAGGACATTTCCCAGATCTGTTCACTGGTATATCCTTCCGTGAAGCGGCAGTCCGGAAAACTGATTGCGAACAGCAGAATGCGGTTTGTGCCGACCGAAGGCAGCGTCGGATTGACAGCTGCGACGGGCGGCGGGATCAGCTGCGGGTCGGGCACTTCGATCTCTTCCGTGATAGCCTCAGGCTTTGCGCCGGTCAGAAGCAGGCGCTTAAGCAAAGTGAGATCCACGGCATCGACCGTGCCGCTGAGGTCCATGTCGGCGCGGGTGTAGGCATCCGGCTCAGAAAGCACTTCCGCTGCTGTGAGGTGGCTGACCAGTGCGTTCACATCGTCCAGGTCAACCTTTCCGTCCAGCGTGACATCACCGCGGTATCCGACAATCCGGATGTCAATGGCAGCCTCCGCGGATAGCAAAGGCAGCACGGGCATCACCGCGGCGGCTGTCAGAAAAGCGGCAGCGCGCCGGATCACGGTTTTGTGCATTATGGAACATCCCCTTGTTTCACTTTTATATCTCTTGTTTCTGTTTGCCGCGGAAAATATCCGCATAGTTATATTATAGCAGAAAATTACAAGATAGTCAATAGCTTTTTTTCGATTTTTAACCGATTTTTCGGGGATTTTTACGGTTTTCTTGCTTTTTTCAGACAAATATGCGTAATCGGCACATCAACAGAATCAGCCCCCGCCGTCAGGCAGGGGCTTACTGTGTTGATCAGAGCGTGATCAGTCCGGCAGAGAATCAACGCCGGCAAGCACACGCAGAAGCGCTGAAAGGTCTGCGGCTGTCAGGAAACCGTCGCCGTTCAGATCGGAATTGGCAAGCCCCTGCACAGTGACCGCAGCCTGATCCTCCGCAATGATCTGCGCGAGCAGAATCGCGTCCGCGATGCCGATATCACCGCTGCAGTCCGTGTCGCCGGGGTTTATCAGTGTCTCCGGAGGAGTGATTGTATAATACAGCGTAACAGAACCGATGTATTTTCCCTTTCCGGTGACCGTGACAGAAGCGGTTCCGGGCGCTGTGTTATCCGCGTAGGAAAGCGTAAAATCGGTGTCGTATTTCAGCTTGGTGTCTCCGCTGCGAACGCTGATATAGCTGCCGACCTTGACCGGCCTGCCTTCATAACTGAAATCTGTCTGACGGAGTGTGACCATTTCTTTCGTGAGCTGTGTCGTCTTCAGCGGAACAAACGGGATCTCATTTATATCTGCATACTGTTCCGCATAAGAACCGGCAAAGCCGCTGATCTTCAGCGAATCGCTGCAGCCGTGAAACGCATAGATACCGATTCTGGTCACGCTGTCCGGAATCGAGACGTCCGTCAGTTTTTCGCAGCGGTAAAACGCAGAGTCGCCGATGCTGGTCACGCTGTCCGGAATCGTGATGCCGGTCAGACCGGAACAGTCAGAAAACGCAGCACTTTCTACGCTTGTCACACTGTCAGGAATCGTGATTTCTCCAAGAGATTCGCAGCCGGCAAACATCCCCACACTGATGCTTGTCACACTCTCCGGAATCGTGATGCCGCTGAGTGATCTGCAGCCGGAAAACGCATGACTGCCAATACTCGTCACACTGTCCGGGATCGTGATGTCTGTCAGGTCCGTGCAGCGGTAAAAAGCAAGCGTATCGACGGCGATCACACCGTTTCCGATCTGAACATCAGTCAGACCGGAGCACTGGTGAAACGCAGCAAAGCCGATGCTTTTCACGCTGCCCGGAATTGAGATGCCTGTCAGTTTCACACAGTTATAAAATGCTTGTTTGCCGATGCCTGTCACATTGTCGGGCAGCGTGACGCTTGTCAGATTCCCGCAGCCGTAGCAGAGGGAATCCCAGACAAGATCCTCGTTACAGTTCTTCGGCATGATGACACGCTGAAGCCTGGGGTTTTCAGAAAACATGCCTGTCATATTACGGACACCGGATGCATCCGCGTTTGACAGATCCACAGATGAAAGTGTCAGCCAGCTGGTCTGGATTCTGCAGTCCACATAAGGATCAACATAATCGTCATATTCATAGCATAATTCTTCGTAAAAGAACGGCTGGAACATTTCAGAACAGTTTTCCGGCAGCACACAGCCCGGCATGGCCGCCACGGTTTCGACATCGGAATCCGCAAATGCGGCGACCTGCTCCTTTGTCACACGGCCATACAGCTGAAGCTCAGTGCCCGCCAGCAGGCAGCCGTTTTCGGGCACCTCCTCTGCCGCGGCGGCGACCTGCGGCAGCGGAAGCCTGAGCTCCGTCAGCCCGCTGCCCAGAATCATGAAGCTCATCAGCACTGCCGTCAGTTTTTTTCGGTGTTTCATATAATTGTCCTCCTCATTTTGTTATTTGCTTTTCCCATCTCTTATTTTATTATATCACAGAACCGACGGATTTTCAACTAATTCCGCACTGACTGAAAAGCCGTTCCGCCCATTCACAAACTGCCGAACGGCTGCATACGGTATTCTGTGAAGAAATCTTTCTGCGGTACGCCCCCGGAGGCGCATCGCTCACTGCGCGCTGCGGCTTCCTGCCGTGATCTCCTCGGCACGCTGCAGCGCAAGGTCGATGTGCGGACGGAAATTCTCTTCGCCGACCTCTGCCTTGAGTCCGGCCTTTTCCATCGCGTGCATCGGCTGTTCGTTGACATGCGAGAACACGACCTGCACGCCGCTTTTCCGGCAGCTGCGCACGATTGCAGCCAGAGTCTCCACGCCCGCCGCATCGACTGCTGGGACATCCCGCATCCGGATGACCAGCACATCAAAGTCATGATCGTCCAGCATATACTTGTATTTCTCAGACGCCGCAAAGAACATCGGCCCGTTGATCTCATACACTCTCGTCCGCGCGGGGATCCGCTTGCGCTGAATGCTGTCGGGGTCTGTTTCCTCGTCATCCGCCTCCGTCCACGCGTGCGCCTCGGTGACATCCGCCATGCGCTTCATAAAGAGCAGCGATGCCAGAACCAGTCCGGCGCCGATCGCGACGACCAGATCAAACACGACGGTCAGAACGATTGCCGTCAGCAGAACGGCGATATCGCTTTTCGGCGCGGTCTTCAGCATGGAGCGGATATTCTTCCAGCCGCACATATTGTAAGCGACAATAAACAGAATTGCCGCGATGGTCGGCATCGGGATCAGGGAGGCGTAGGGCATCAGCAGCACGAGGATGCCGAGCAGCACGACGGAATGTACCATGCCCGCGACCGGTGTTCTGCCGCCGTTCTTGACATTCGCCGCGGTGCGGGCGATTGCGCCTGTCGCCGGTATGCCGCCGAACAGCGCGGAGCCGATGTTTGCGACACCCTGTCCGATCAGTTCCATGTTGGAGCGGTGCTTTGAACCGATCATACCGTCAGACACCACACAGGAAAGCAGCGATTCGATTGCCGCAAGCACCGCGATCGTAAAGGCATTGGGGATCATGGCACGGATGCCGGACAGCGTCACATGCGGCAGGACGAATTTCGGCGGCGCGCCGGAGATCGTGTAAAGATCGCCGATCGTGTTGACGCGGATGCCGGTCAGCTTCACCAGTGCGGAGCAGACCAGCACGGCAATCAGGGAGGCAGGGATCTTTTCAAGCTTTTTCGGCCAGAGAATCAGAATCGCCAGAGAAAGCAGGCCGACCAGAAGCGCCGTGAAATTGATGCTGCCGATCGAACGGCCGATCTCCGCGATCTTGTCCGGTGTTTCGATCGGGGCGTTCCGGAAGGTCAGTCCGAGAAAATCCTTAACCTGTCCGACCGCGATCGTGACGGCGATGCCGAAGGTGAAGCCCGCCGTGATCGTGTTCGGGATGTACCGCAGCAGCCTGCCGAACCGGAAGAGGCCCATGATGATCAGCAGAACACCGGCCATGACCGTGGAAAGGATCAGCCCGTCCATGCCGTCTGTTGCGGCAATGCCCGCGACGATCGTCGCAAAAGCTGCGGTCGGGCCGGCGATCTGCACGCGGCTGCCGCCCAGCAGCGAGACAAGGAATCCGGCGACAATCGCCGTGTAAAGTCCCTGCTCCGGACTGACGCCGGATGCGAGTGCCAGTGCGATGGAGAGCGGCAGCGCGATGATCGCGACAATGACGCCTGCAACCAGATCCTTTGCAAACTGCGCTGCAGTGTAGGTTTTCATGACTGAAAACAGCTTCGGCTTCAGCTTCTCAGCCGTCGGTCTCTTTCGGGTTTCGTTCAATTTGATTCACTCCGTTTTCATTGCAGAATACAAGATATTATACTGCGAAATGCCGCCGGAATCAAGTTTTTCGGACGGATACGGCTAATTTTGTAGGATTTCATATTAAATGCGGCCGGCTGTGGCGAAAAATACTGCATTTCGTGTTGACATTCCGGCTGTTTTCGATTATAATAAGGGTAAGGTATCCGGCAAGAGAGGACGCGGGATGCCCTGCCGCCTGCCGGCAGATACAAAAAACAGTCAAATCATACAGGAGGGGTTAAAAATGAAAACCGGAAAAGGCTTGATGAAAGCCGCAGCTTTTTTTGCCGCAGCCGTAATGGCAGCCGGAATACCGTTTGGCTCTGGGACGGGGTTCTTTTCAGCCGCACCGCTCACGGCCTATGCGGAGGAGACACCGGAGAGCAAGGAAAACAGCTCATTCTACTATGAAAAGTATTCCGACCATATCGTGATCAGTTTCCCGAAATCGCGGACGGATTCCACGCTCACCATTCCGTCGACGATCGACGGTCTGCCGGTCACGGAGATCGGAATCTACGCGTTCCAGACCTGCGAATTCACAAGCGTGACGCTTCCGGACACGCTCAAGGTGATCGGTAAATACAGCTTTGGCTTCTGCAAAAATCTTACCTCGATCACACTGCCGGACAGCCTTGAATTCATCGACCTGAAGGCGTTTGAGGACTGCACCTCGCTGCGTGAGGTGAATTTCCCTGATAAAATGGTCATGACAGGTGAATTCTCGTTTCTGAATACACCGTGGCTGGACGCACAGCGCCAGAAGGACCCGATGGTCATTGTCAACGGCGCGCTTGTGGACGGACAGACGCTCACAGGTGAAGTGAAGATTCCTTCCACAGTGCAGTATATTGCAGGCAGCGCGTTTTCCGGTAATGAAAAGATCACATCCATTGTGGTACCGTCAAGCGTGAAGCAGATCAAAGAGGGAACCTTCTACAGATGCTCCAATCTGACATCCGCGGAGCTGAACGGCTGCACCTCGATCGGCCATTATGCGTTCGGCGCTTGCAACAAGCTGACTGATCTGAAGATCTCGGGCAAGCTGCAGAACATTGAACTCTACGGCTTTGTGGATAATACCGCAACCGCTACAATCACCTTCTACGGCAGTCAGTCTGCGTGGGATCAGGTAGAAAAGCCTTCTGACGACGCGTTTCTGCAGCGCGCGAGAATGGTGTTCGACGAAAGCCATCAGCCGGAAGAGGAAGTCATCGGCGACATCAACAAGGACGGAAAATGCGATGCCGCGGACGCTGTTCTTCTGCAGAAGTGGCTGATCGCCGAACAGGGTGTTGTGCTTGCCGACTGGAAGGCGGGCGACATGAACAAGGATAATAAGCTCGATGCCAGAGATCTGACACTGCTCAAGCGCACGATCCTTTCATAATCATAAGAGCCCTCCGGGAGTGATTCCGGAGGGCTCTGTTTATCAAAAAGGTATCGCTCCGCGATGATTGATAATGGTGCTCCGCCCCATGCCCCGCTCAAGGGACAAATGTCCCTTGAGAATCCCGCTTTGAGGACGCAAAATCCCCCGCCTTTCGGCGGGGGATTTCTCAAAAT
>JAGDBX010000158.1 GCA_018110935.1 Oscillospiraceae bacterium | reverse complement strand
GGCGGGGGCTTTCTCATAATAAAAGTTTTGGTCGAGCTTTTTCAAAAGCTCGCGGGTTCTTAGGGCAGAGCCCTAAGTCGCCGCCCGCAGGCGGCGAAATCCCCCCGCATCAGAAGAGCTCGACGGGGGTGAATCGAGCACAACGATCCGGTGGATCGTTTTGCCGAGAGGGGGAGCCTGCGATAGAGTCTCCCCCTAAGCGAATCGCAGAGCGATTCGCCCTTAAGGTATCGCTCCGCGATGATCTGTAATGGAGCTCTGCCCCATGCCCCGCTCAAGGGACAGTGTCCCTTGAGAATCCCGCATGAGGACACAAAATCCCCCGCCTGACGGCGGGGGATTTACACATCATGAATGATCAGGCGCTGTTTTCTGCCGCCTGTGTTTCTCTGAATCTCTCGGAAATGCAGCCGATGCGGTTTTCTGTCTTGCTTTTCAGACATTCCTCCCGCGCCGGACAGTCCAGACAGTTCCCTGCCGGGCAGATAATCCCTGTTTCGTAATCAAATCTGAAAGTATCATAGGCGTTGATGACGGTCGTGCTGCCGAGCTGACTGACGCGCGGCGTCTTCAGGCCGTAGTCCATGTGCATATGGCCGTGGATGAAGTATTTCGGCTGATACTGTTCGATCAGCGGCAAAAATGCCTCAAAGCCCTGATGGCACAGATCGTCCCCGTCGTGAAAGCCCTTTGCCGGAGCGTGCGTGACAAGAATATCAAAGCCGCGTGTGCGTCTGAGCTTCAGCCAGAGCTTACGGATGCGCCGCTGCATATCCTGCTCTGTATACTGATGCAGTCCGGGACGGTAGCGCATGGAGCCGCCGAGACCGAGAATGCGGATGCCGTTGTGGACATAGACGCGGTCCTCGATGCACTCGCAGCCCTCCGGCGGATGCTTCGCGTATTTCTCGTCGTGATTGCCGTGGACATAGAGCAGCGGCATATTGGAAACAGTCTCGATAAAGGAAAGGTATTCCGGATGGAGATCACCGCAGGAGATGATCAGATCAACTCCGCTCAGCTTTCCTTTTTTGTAGAAATCCCACAGGGACTTGCTCTCGACATCAGACATCGCCATGATTTTCATAGTTCAGTTCAACCTTTCGCGGCAGATTTACGGAGCAGGCTGTTTGCGGACAGTCTCCGGCAGGGGCGGAACGGTTCTGAGACCGTGCTGGAGTGCGAAGGAACGGAATTGCGGAGCAATCTCGGACTGATCGGGGATTCTTCCGACGACATTGTCCGGGAACCAGTCGGCGCGGACGATCTGCTCGGGCGTCAGCGTGACGCCCGGCTCTGCGATGCAGCTGCCGTCCTGCGCGTAAATGACGCCGGTGAACGGGTGAAACGCGCCTTTCGCGATCTGCTTCTGCATCAGCTCGACAAGCTTCTGCGTGCCGCTGGGCAGATGGGATGAGCAGGCGACCTCGATCGCGCCGGATGACATTCCCCAGTAGTAGTTCAGCGCGCGCGGCTCACTGCGGCTCGCGTCGTTTTTCCACGCGCCGATCAGCACCGAACGGACCACTTCCTCATAGAGAACGCCCCAGTTCCAGACCGGTGCCGCCAGACGGAAGGACTGTCCGCCGTAGAGCCCGTACAGACCGAAATCATGGTCGGGATTCCCGGGCGCGCTCAGGTCGCGGTCGGAGATCAGGTCGATCTGCTTTTCGCGGAAATAGTCCGCGGGATCGTGTCCCTCCAGCGTGGACCAGTCCAGATAGACCATCGCGCGCGGATTGACGAGCTTGACACCGAGCGCAAAGGCGCTGATGGACGCGGGCGTGCCAAGCACGGGATAGTCCGCGATGTATCCGACACGCTCGTTTTCGGTCATCGAGCCGGCGATGATGCCCGTGATGAATTTTGCCTCGTAGATGCGGAGAAAATAGGTGCGCACCTGCTTGTAGGCGGAATTCATCGAGCAGTTCATGATGATGACGTCGGGAAAGTCGATCGCCGCACGCATACTCGCGGCAAGAAAGACCGGCGAGGTCGTGAAGATCACGCGGAAGCCGCCCTCAGCCAGCGCGCGGATGAGATCCTCCGCTTCATCCTCCGAGACGATGAAGGTGCTGGTTTCGACGGCGTCGCCGAAGGCATCGTTGAGATGGAGCCGCCCGAGCTCATGGTTGTAGCTCCAGGCCGAGATGTCCGGCTCCTTCGGATAGAGAAAGGCGATCTTCAGCACGGTGCTGCCGAGCGGCAGCATTTTCATCAGCGCGACGCGGCGGGATTCCACCGTCGGTGCAAGGATATACGAGGACGGGCTGGAATCGGCGATCACGCGGAATTCCGTCCAGATGCGGTCGATCGCGCGGTGCAGCTCCGCGGAGGACTTGCCGCGCACATCGTCAAAGCCGTAGATCTCGACAAAGTGCAGGAAGGCATCGCCTGCCGTAATCGGAAGGCGCGAACCGCCGCGGTTCATATAGCAGCTTTCAAACACCGCATAGAGAAAGCGGACATCGCGCCGGAGATCCTCCGACCAGAGCGGCTCCGTTTCCGTTCCGCTGTCTGCGGGAATCGCCGCGAGCAGGCGGGAGAAGGCGCCGGTCTGTGTCATCTGGATCTCATAAATGCCCGTGACGCGGAAATAGTCAAGAAAATCCAGATAAATGCGGTATTCCACCGAATCGTTCGGGCGCGGCAGAACCCGCGTGACCTGCGCGTCGATGCTGACCGCGCCGTTAAAGCGCGCAACGCTGACGCGCTTGTTGCCCTCGATCACATAAAACCGCTGCATATACTCGAGCACCTGGATCGGCTCGTTGATGCCGATTTCCTGCACGGAATCATAGAGCGCCGACCATTTTGCGCCGAATTCTGTGTCGTAATCCAGCAGCGGCATGAAGTTTGACGCGAAGGCGGTCGTGCGGTCCGCGGACGCGGTGCCGGCGATCATGGAGACCGGGATTTCAAGCTGTCCGAGCGGGATGCGGGTTTCCTCCGCGCTGCTGTCCAGCAGGTCTTCGAGCGACGGCAGATAGGGGTATGCGCCGCGCGCTGTCGCCTGACGGTATACTTTTTCTGCTAATTTCTGTGCTTTTGCGTAGTCCGGATATGCCATAGCTTGCTCCTTTTGTTGTTGAAACGGCTTCCTCTTTTCTACTATTATAGCACAGAGAACAGCGAAATACAAGAAAAAAACACTGAAAAAAAGATTTTTCAGAAAAACTGAAATTAGGGGTTGACAAACCCTGCGAATTGTGATATAATAGGTTCTGTTGTGAGGGTGTAGCTCAGTTGGTTAGAGTACCTGCTTGACATGCAGGGGGTCATCGGTTCAAGTCCGCTCATCCTCACCAAAGCAAAGTCTCCTGTCTTCCCGGCGGGAGACTTTTGTTTTCATTACACCTGAAAGGATGAGACAAATGGGAAACACAACCAATTCTGAGACAGTCAAAAAGAGAAGAAAATGGCCGGTCGTGCTGCTGGTGATCCTGCTGCTGATCGGCGCGCTCGCCGGCTTCATCTGCTGGAACGCCTCGCGGAACATGAAGGCGATGAACGAGACGCTTGAGGCGGGCATGAAGGCGCTCTCCGACAGCTGCAGAGTGACGCCGGTCGACGCGGGAGAATACGAAAAGATCAGCATGTACGGCGTGATGAAATTCGATGTTTCGCAGTACGATCTTTCCTTCCCCGATGACAGCTATTTCGGCAATCTGTCCGTCATGACCGTGAATATGGGCTTCATGCAGATGGTGTCTTTTGTCATCACGCCTTACAGCATGGATCTGCCGCTGCTTTCAATGGACTTTATGTATCCGTTCGGCAGCCGCAAGGCATACACGGAATTCTACGATCTCGTGCCGGACACGGGCACGGAGGAATATACAGCGGTGCTGGCCGGACTGCGCGAATTCCAGGACCGCTACACCAAGATCGAGGAGCTTCAGACCGATCCGTGCTGGTATGACGACCTGCTCTCCGTTGTGATGCACAAGAAGCTGACACGCGAATACGACCATACCGTCCGGAAGATGTTCTGTGACGCGATCGAAACCTATATGTGGACCGCAAGGGGATGCGCCGTGCTGGATGAGGCAGGCAGAGCGGAAAAGCTCCGTCTGACGCAGGAATACAGCGACAATCTCATCAAAAACGGCGGCGTCTCGACCGATGTGTTCAAAAAGCAGCTCGGCGAGGAGAAGACCAAGGATTTCTTCGACAGGGTGTTCTTCGGCACAAAGCGCGCGCAGTGAGGCTGAATCAAACAAATCCCCCGCAGGGCTGTCTGTCCGGACGCCTGCGGGGGATTTTCCTGTTCAGTCGGGAATGATCTCAACTGTTTTCATGATCTGCGGTTCTGCCGGTCTGTCACGGAAATCCGTGGGAACAGCCGCGATCTCGTCCACGACCTCAATGCCCTCGACGACCTCGCCGAACGCGGCGTAATTGCCGTCAAGATAGGGCGCGTCCGCGTGCATGATGAAGAACTGCGAGCCCGCACTGTCGGGATCCTGCGCGCGGGCCATGGAGAGCACGCCGCGGGTGTGTCTGAGCGGATTGCTGACGCCGTTTGCGGCGAATTCGCCCTTGATCTGCCAGCCGGGGCCGCCTGTTCCGGTGCCGAGCGGACAGCCGCCCTGGATCATGAAGCCGGAAATCACGCGGTGAAAGCAGAGACCGTTGTAAAAGCCCTGCTTCACGAGCTTCTCAAAGTTTTCGCAGGAGACCGGCGCACAGTCCGGGCGCAGACGCAGCTTGATCTGTCTGCCGTTTTCCATTGTGATCAGTACCATAAAACCGTTCCTTTCGTTCTGCGGCAGGTCATGCCCGCCGCCTGAGATGAATCATTGGCGGAGAGAATACTCACTCTGCCCAGAAAACATAGTTTTCCTTGCGCGGCTGTGCCGGCATCGGCTCGCCCGCGGGATAACCCAGAATGCAGTGCCCGATTCCCTCATAGTCGCCCTCGATGCCGAGCTCTCTGAGGAGCGCCTTGCCCTCCTCGGTCTCGAATTCCTCCTTGGCGCGGTGGATCCAGCAGCTCGCGATGCCGAACGCATGTGCGGCGTTCATCAGATTGCCGAGCACCAGACTGCCGTCATAGAGGTAGGTCGGTCTGGATTTGTCCGCCAGCACGATCAGCACGACCGGTGCGCCGTAGAACGGATCACAGTCGTTGCCGATGACCTTTGCGTTCCATGCCGAGATGCGGTCGCGCAGCTCCTTGTTCGTCACGGCGATGATGACCGGCGACTGCCAGTTCATGCCGGTCGGGGCATAGGTTCCCGCTTCGATGATC
>JAGDBX010000157.1 GCA_018110935.1 Oscillospiraceae bacterium | reverse complement strand
GACCAGCTGACCGCGGCCCTGATGCAGCAGGTGATCGACACGAACGGAGCGGCCTTCACCTTTGAGACCGTTCTCGGAAACTACGAAACAACAGAGCAGAAGACGGCAGAGGGCTGGCAGACATCCGCCTGCTCACCGCTCAATGAGATCGCGGCCGGCACGGAGCAGGTCAGAGAGCTCGGAAACCGCTTTTCTTCGCTGAAGATCACCTATCCGCAGAAGGAGCTTTCCGCGGAGCATCCGTCCGGCAATACCGCGGAGCGCATCGTCCTCAGACAGTCTCAGGCACACATCAAGGTACCGGAGGATTTTGCACAGCTGCACAGCGGCGTGATCTTCCGGCGCCTGCTCTCGGAGAAATGGGCGGAGCAGACCGCCGACCTGACTGCGGAAATCGCAGCGCATCTCCGGCGGTATGAGCTGCGCAGCGCCCTGCTTTCCGGCGGCGATCCGGTCATCCGGCTCCGCGTGGAATCGGAGACCGCCGCGGGCGAAAGCTGGATGCTGCCCCTCTCGCAGTTCGGACTGTTCCCGCTCGGCTGGGACGCGGAGATCGTCGGCATGGCATCCGATATCGCCGATACGCTCCGGAACAGCCTCAGGGAGGAATGCGGTGCGGGCTTTGATGTCCGTGTCCGGCGGGATGAAGACGCACAGTGCTGCGTGATCGAGCTCATTCACGCCGTGCGGGGATGAACCCCCGTCCGGTTCAGATCAAAGAAAAGGAAATCCCTATGCTGCAAATCACAACTCATACCCCTGCCGAAACGGCGCGGTTCGCGGCCGGCATCGGCAGAAGACTCCGCCCCGGCACCGTCGTCGCCTGCTTCGGCGGCATGGGCGCGGGCAAGACCGCCTTTACGCGCGGTCTCTGCGAGGGTATCGGCCTGCCCGATCTGGTCAGCTCGCCGACCTTCGCGCTGGTCAATGAATACCACGCGGCGGGCAGAATGTCCGTCTATCACTTTGATATGTACCGCGTCACATCGCCGGACGCGCTGGAAACGACCGGTTTCTGGGACTATCCGCTGGAGGACGCCGTGTTTGTGATCGAATGGGCGGAGAACATCCCGGAGGCGCTCGCTGCGCTTTCCTGCCCCGTTCTGCGCGTGACGATCACGGGGAACGGCGATCTGCCGCGCGGAATCACTGTGGAAGGAGATGAGTGCCTTGCTGATCCTTGCTGTTGACACCTCCGGCAATACGGCCTCTGCCGCTGTTGTACGGGACGGGCAGCTGCTCGGCAGCCGGATGCTCTATACGGCGCGTGCGCACTCGCAGATCCTCCTGCCGATGGCGAAGGAGCTGCTCGCCGAGACCGGGAATCCCGTGCAGGCAGTCGATGTGTTTGCCGCCGCGGACGGCCCGGGCTCATATACAGGGCTGCGCATCGGCATCGCGGCGATGCAGGCGCTCGCCTTTGCGGGGAAGAAGCTGTGTGCGGGCATTTCAACACTGGAGGGCCTTGCATGGAATCTTTCCGCCAGAGAGGGGATCCTCTGCGCGGCGCTGAAGGCAAGGCTTGATCTGTGCTACTGTGCCTTTTTTGAGAGCGACGGGCAGAGCGTCAGACGCCTGACAGAAGACGCCGTGCTGTCCGCGGATGAAATCGCCGGTCAGATCGCCGCATACGGCCCGCGCGTGATGATCGCCGGAAACGGTGCGGAGCTTCTGCTTCCGCGCTGCGGAAACGCGCTGCCTGCGCCGATGCATCTGCGCGACCAGTCCGCCTGCGGGATTGCCGCGGCGGCATCCCGTTCTGTTCCGGTACCGCCGGAGCAGCTCACGGTCCGCTATCTGCAGGCGGTCAAGATCGGATGAGCACGGGGGAACAAACTGCCGGGCTCGGGCTGCTGCGCGGGACGGTTTCCGTGAAGCCGCACAGCACGGAATGGGATGCGGCCGGCAGACAGACCGCTGCGCATCTGAAGGCGCTTCTGGGAGATGCGGCTGCTGATATTCAGCACATCGGAAGCACTGCTGTCCGGAGCATCTGTGCAAAGCCGATCATTGATCTTGCGGTCGGCGTGACAGCGTTTGACGCGGTCCTCAGCAAAAATGAGCTGCTTGCGGCACACGGGTTCCGCTTCCGCGGCAGCGACCTGCCCGGACAGTATCTGTATGTCTGCGGCGACGGGGACATCATCACGCACCATATCCACGCAGTCATGTATCAGTCCAAGGAATGGAACAACTATCTCAATCTGCGGGATTATCTGAACTGTCACGAAGCGGACGCGCAGGCATATTCTGCGCTGAAGGAGCGGCTGGCCGCAGAGTATCCGGCAGACAGGATCACCTATACCGGGCGGAAAAGCGAATGGATCCGCGGGACACTGCGCAAAGCGGAAGCGTGGCGCAAAGGCGGCGCGGTCTGAGCACCCGCACAGAAGAACAGGTCAGATGAAAGGAGAAGCCATGAAACGAAAAACCGAAGCGTTCCTGCTGCTGCTTTCAGCGGCGCTGATATATCTTTTATGTGTGGTTGTGTTCCGTCCGCGAGGCAGATATTTTGTGTTCTGCAGCCTGACGGAATATTACTGGCTTCCCGCGCTCGGTGCGCTGCTGTGCATTCTGATCGGCGGTGCGGCTCTTTCCCGTCACAGCCGCAGAAAACAGGCAGGCAAAAGTGCGAAGCCTTCCGGTTTCGCGGCCTGGCTGCTGATCCTGCTGGCGGCGGTGCAGGCGGGCGTCGCCGTTTACCGGCTCAGATTTTCGCCGGAGGAAAGCCGCCTGCGGAAGATCCCGGGTCCGGACGGACAGCACTGCATCTACCGATACAGCCGCAGCGACCTCCTGGGCAACTCCTGCTATGTGTTCCTTGCAAAGCGGGGGATGTTCTTCGGCGAGTATCTCTTTGATTTCGACAAAGAGCTGCCGCAGATCGAATGGAACGACGATTTTCTGACCTTCGGCGGGACGACCTATCATCTTGCCGGCGATGTCATCAACTGCTCATAAGCCGTTTTTCACGGCGCGTAATCGCTGTTTTGCCGGAAAGAACCCCGTGAACGGGACAGAAATTGTAAAATGCGGAGAAAATCGGCGATTGCTTGACAATTTGCCGGAAATCGTTTATAATGTTATGAGTGCGCGGTATCGCTCTGCGCACTCATAACTATTTTTTTAAGAAGGAGGAAAACTATGCCAACCTTTAACCAGCTCGTTCGGAAGGGCAGAAAGACCCTGGCAGAGAAGTCGACCGCTCCGGCACTTCAGAAAGGCTACAACGCACAGAAGAAGTCTCAGATCGATCTGAGCTCTCCGCAGAAGCGCGGCGTCTGCACAGCCGTCAAGACTGCAACTCCGAAAAAGCCGAACTCCGCAATGCGTAAGATCGCGAGAGTGCGTCTGACCAACGGCTACGAGGTCACCGCGTACATCCCGGGTATCGGACACAATCTGCAGGAGCACAGCGTCGTGCTGATCCGCGGCGGCAGAGTCAAGGACCTGCCCGGTGTGCGTTATCACATCATTCGCGGCACGCTCGATGCACAGGGCGTGAACGGCCGTATGCAGGCCCGTTCCAAGTACGGCGCAAAGCGCCCGAAGGCAGGAAAGAAGTAATCTTCCGCACTGTCACCAATCCGTTTTCGCATTTACCCACAAGGCTCTTGTGGATTTGATAGATAGCATTCTCTCACGCATTGTGAGCGCTGTCTCTTTTCTGCAATGGCGCCTGACACGGAGCATCTTGACCGATGCCCCATGAGTACCTGTGAATTCATCATTTATGAAGGAGGGAAGCGAGTATGCCGAGAAGAGGCAATATCGCAAAGCGTGATGTTCTGGCTGATCCGCTGTACGGATCCAAGCTCGTCACTCGACTGATCAACAACATCATGCTCGACGGCAAGAAGGGTGTTGCACAGAAGATTGTGTACGAAGCCTTCGAGATCGTCAAGGAGAAGACCGACCGCGATCCGCTGGAGGTCTTTGAGCAGGCGATGGAAAACATCATGCCGATGCTGGAGGTCAAGGCACGCCGTATGGGCGGTGCGACCTACCAGGTTCCGATGGAAGTCCGTCCGGAGCGCCGTCAGACGCTGGGTCTGCGCTGGATCACCAAGTATGCCAGACTCCGCTCTGAGAAGACCATGAAAGAGCGTCTTGCAGGCGAGATCGTTGACGCGATCAACGGCACCGGCGGTTCTGTCAAGAAGCGCGAGGATACGCACAAGATGGCGGAGGCAAACAAGGCGTTTGCACACTTCCGCTATTGATCCTGCTGCCCGCTGTACGGGTATGCAGCGAGCATCGAGGATGAACGAGTTTAGGAGGAACAAGAATGCCAAGAGATTGTAGTCTCGAGCAAACCAGAAACATCGGCATCATGGCGCATATCGACGCCGGTAAGACGACAACGACCGAGCGTATTCTGTTCTACACCGGTATCAACCACAAAATCGGCGATACCCACGACGGTACCGCAACGATGGACTGGATGGAGCAGGAGCAGGAGAGAGGCATCACGATCACCTCTGCTGCGACCACTGCTTACTGGAAAGAGCACAGAATCAACATCATTGACACTCCCGGTCACGTTGACTTCACGGTTGAGGTCGAGCGCTCCCTGCGCGTTCTGGACGGTTCTGTGACCGTTTTCTGCGCAAAGGGCGGTGTCGAGCCGCAGTCCGAGACTGTCTGGCGCCAGGCGGACAAGTACAAGGTTCCGCGTATGGCTTATGTCAACAAAATGGACATCATGGGCGCGGATTTCTACCGCGTCGTCGAGATGATGAAGGATCGTCTCAAGTGTAATGCCGTTCCGATCCAGCTCCCGATCGGCTCTGAGAGCGATTTCAAAGGCCTGATCGACCTGCTGGAGATGAAGGCTTACATCTACGATGAGGAGGACCGCCTCGGTCAGCACATTTCCGTTGAGGATATTCCTGCCGATATGCAGGAGCAGGCCGAGCAGTACCGCACCGAGATGATCGAGCATGTCGTCGAGACAGATGATGAACTGATGGAAAAGTACCTTGAGGGCGAGGAGCTTACCATCGAAGAGATCAAGCGCGGTATCCGCAAGGGTACGATCGACAACACCATCGTTCCGGTCGTCTGCGGTACCTCGTACAAGAACAAGGGCGTGCAGAAGCTGCTCGATGCGATTGTCGACTATATGCCGTCCCCGCTGGATGTTCCCGCCATCACCGGCGTGAACCCGAAGACTGACGAAGAGGAGACCCGTCCGTCTGATGACAAGGCACCGTTCTCGGCGCTTGCCTTCAAGATCGCGACTGACCCGTTCGTCGGCAAGCTCTGCTTCTTCCGTGTCTATTCGGGCAAGGTGGAAAAGGGCACCAGCGTTCTGAATTCCTGCAAAAACCAGAACGAGCGCATGGGCAGAATCCTGCAGATGCACTCGAACCACAGAAAGGATATCGAGGAGGTCTACGCCGGCGATATCGCTGCCGTCATCGGTGTCAAGTGCACCACGACCGGCGATACGCTCTGTGACGAGCACCACCCGATCATTCTGGAGTCCATGGAGTTCCCGGATCCGGTTATCAATCTGGCGATTGAGCCCAAGACCAAGGCCGGCCAGGAGAAGATGGGCATTGCCCTCTCCAAGCTCGCCGAGGAAGACCCGACCTTCCGCACATGGACCGATTCCGAGACCGGACAGACCATCATCGCCGGCATGGGCGAGCTGCACCTTGAGATCATCGTCGACCGACTCCTTCGTGAGTTCAAGGTCGAGGCGAATGTCGGTGCGCCGCAGGTTTCCTACAAGGAGACCATCCGCAAGACCGTCAACGAGGACTACAAGCACAAGAAGCAGACGGGCGGTACCGGTCAGTACGGTCATGTCAAGATCACCATCGAGCCGAACGAGCCGGGCAAGGGCTACGAGTTCGTCAACGCCATCGTCGGCGGTGCGATCCCGAAGGAGTACATTCCGGCAGTCGATGCAGGTATCCAGAGCGCAATGCAGGCTGGCGTTGTTGCCGGCTATCAGGCAGTGGATATCAAGGTCACCCTGTTCGACGGTTCGTATCACGAGGTTGACTCCTCTGAAATGGCATTCAAGATCGCCGGTTCCATGGCGTTCAAGAATGCAATGCGCAAGGCTGATCCGGTTCTGCTCGAGCCGCTCATGAAGGTCTCCGTCTTCGTGCCGGAGCAGTACATGGGTGATGTCTTCGGCGACCTGAACGGCAGACGCGGACAGATCCAGGGACAGGAAGTTCACAACGGCGTCAGCCAGATTGATGCACTCGTTCCGCTGTCCAATATGTTCGGTTATGCTTCCGATCTCCGTTCCCGTTCTCAGGGACGCGGCAACTACACCATGGAACCGCACAGCTTCGCTGAGGTTCCGAAGGGCATTGCCGACAAGATCAAGAGCGAACGCGGTCACTCTGACGAGGACTAAAACGCTGATTTTCCGTCAGATCGGGCAATATCTTGCGATTTTGCCCGGTCGGGCGTTGAAACTTCTTGTTATTTTCGTAAAAGAAATCAGACTTTGGGAATAATTTTCTAAAAGGGCTTGCTTTTTTTTCGGAAATCTGGTAAAATAAAGGGTGTCAGGTTCTTGTCGTTTAAGCAAGCACCGAACCCGATTATTTTACCCACATTTTATTACTTTCCAGGAGGTAGATTCCAATGGCAAAAGAACATTTCGAACGTAACAAACCCCATGTCAACATCGGTACAATCGGCCACGTTGACCACGGCAAGACCACTCTGACTGCAGCGATCACCAAGACGCTCGCTATGAAGGGCTGGGCAAAGTTTGAGGATTATTCCATGATCGATAAGGCTCCGGAGGAGCGCGAGCGTGGTATCACGATCAACACTGCACACGTTGAGTATGAGACCGAGAAGCGTCACTATGCTCACGTTGACTGCCCTGGTCACGCTGACTACATCAAGAACATGGTAACTGGTGCCGCTCAGATGGACG
>JAGDBX010000156.1 GCA_018110935.1 Oscillospiraceae bacterium | reverse complement strand
TGACGACATTTGCGCCTGCCGCCAGCGCCTTGACGATATCTCCGGAATACTTGATGCCGCCGTCGGCGATGACGGGGATGTTGTGCTTTTCCGCAACGCAGGCCGCGTCATAGATCGCCGTGATCTGCGGCACGCCGATTCCCGCAACAACACGCGTCGTGCAGATCGAGCCCGGGCCGATGCCGACCTTGATCGCGTCCGCGCCGGCGGCGATCAGAGCCTCTGCAGCCTCTGCCGTCGCGATGTTGCCGGCGATCAGCGGGGTGTGCGGGAATTCTGCCTTGATCGTGCGGACCGCGTTCATGATGTTTGCGCTGTGGCCGTGTGCGCTGTCCAGAACGAGGACATCCGCCTTGGCGTCGATCAGGTGACCGGCGCGCTCCAGCAGGTCCTTCGTCACGCCGATTGCCGCGCCGCAGAGCAGTCTGCCGGAATCGTCACGCGCGGAATTCGGGTACTTGACGGATTTTTCAATATCCTTGATCGTGATCAGGCCGCGGAGAATGCCGTCCTTGTCAACGATCGGGAGCTTTTCGATCTTGTGGGAACGAAGGATCTCCTGTGCCTGCTCCAGCGTGGTGCCGACCGGCGCCGTCACGAGATTTTCCTTCGTCATGACATCGCGGATACGCAGATTGAAATCTGTCAGGAAGCGCATATCACGGTTTGTGATGATGCCGACCAGATGCCCGGCCTTGTCCACAATCGGAACGCCGGAGATCTTGTATTTGCCCATCAGCTCATCCGCGTCATAGACATAGCGGTCCTCCGTCAGCGAGAACGGATTGACGATGACGCCGTTTTCCGAACGCTTGACCTTATCGACCTCGTCGCACTGCTGCTCGATCGACATATTCTTGTGGATGATGCCGATGCCGCCCTCACGCGCGATCGCGATCGCCATTCTTGACTCGGTGACCGTGTCCATCGCAGAAGTCATAATCGGGGTGTTGAGGTGAATATCACCTGCCAGACGGGTGCCGAGATTGATCATATTCGGCGTGACATCCGATTCACCGGGAATCAGAAGGACATCGTCGAAAGTCAGACCTTCCTTTTGAAATTTACCTGCGTTCTCAATCATGTTTTCTACTCCCTTTCCTGCCAATAATTCTTCCTCACACGCCGCACAGCGGCATGTGTGCCTTACCGTTCGTCTTTTGTCAGAAGATCACAGAGCGTCTTCAGATCCTCTTTGTCATAGAATTCCAGCACAAGCGTGCTTTTCTTTTTGCCGGGCTGCACCTGCACACGCCGGCGGAGCGTCTCGGAGAGGCTGATCTCCATTTCCTCATAATAGATCTGGTCCGGCGTCTTCTGAACGGGCTTCGGAGAAGCAGGCGTTTCGTCCTGCTTTTTCGCGATCTGCTCGATCTCGCGCACCGTGATGCGGTCCTCCGCGGCGCGTGCGGCCAGCGAAAGCATCAGACCCTCATCGCGGATCGCGGCAAGCGCCTTTGCGTGCCCGACCGTCAGTCTGCCCTTTTCCAGCGCGTCCTGCACGGCCGCGGGCAGATTCAGCAGACGGAGCGCGTTGGCGACAGCCGGACGGGACCGCCCGACGGTCTTCGCGACCTCCTCCTGCGTCATGTGATACTGCTGCATCAGTGTCTGATAACCCTGTGCCTCTTCGATCGGATTCAGATTCTCGCGCTGGAGATTTTCAATCAGCGCGATCTGGCTTGCCTCCGCGTCGCTCATATCGCGGATGATGACCGGAACTTCCGTCAGCCCGATGCGTTTTGCGGCACGCCAGCGGCGTTCGCCGGCCACGATCTGCCAGCGCTGCTCCCCGACGGGGCGCACCACGATCGGCTGCAGCATACCGTGCGCCTGAATGGACTGTGCGAGCTCCGTGATCGCGTCGTCGTCAAAATATTTGCGCGGCTGTGCGCGGTTCTGTTCAATATCCGTGATGTGCAGCGTCTGGATGCCGCCGCCCGTTTCGACTGCGTTCTGCTCCAGCAGCGAGCCGAGCCCGCCGCCCAGCGCCGCGCGTTTGCCCTTTGCCATATCGTCATTCCTCTCCGGTATATGTTATTTTCGGCCGAAAATGAAACGCTTTCCGCGCTTTTCCACAACGAGCGGTTCGCCGAGGATCTCATGCCCCAGCAGTTCGTAGGCATCCGCGCCCTTGGAAGACCGGTCGTAATAGAAGATCGGCTTGCCGTGGCTCGGTGCTTCAGAGAGCCGCACATTGCGCGGGATCACGGTCTTGAAGACCGTGCCGGGGAAATAATGCTTGACCTCCTCCACGACCTGCTCCGCGAGATTCAGGCGGGCGTCATACATCGTGAAGAGGATACCCTCCGGCATCAGGCCGGGATTATAGCGAGATTTGACGAGCCGGATCGTTTCGGTCAGCTGGGAAAGCCCCTCCATGGAGAGAAACTCCGCCGTCATCGGGATCAGAACGGTATCCGCCGCGACAAGGCTGTTCAGCGTGACGAGGCTCAGCGACGGCGGACAGTCGATCAGAATAAAATCGTAGCTGTCGCGGCAGCTGATCAGCGCGGCCTTCAGGCGGCTGACGCGGTTTTCCAGCTCGATCAGGTCGATCTCCGCACCGGCAAGCGCCGAAACGGCGGGCGCGAGGCTGACATTCTCGGATTCGGTCTCAAGGATCACATCCTGAAGACGAGCTCTGCCGATCAGGACATCATAGGTCGACGAGGTGAGGTCGCGCTTGGAAACGCCGAGCCCCGTGGTGGTGTTGCCCTGCGAATCCATATCCACGCAGAGAACCCGCTTGCCGCGCAGCCCGAAATACGCCGCGAGGCTGACGACCGTGGTCGATTTGCCGACACCGCCCTTCTGGTTCGCGACGGCTATGATCCTGCCCATGTGCCGAGACCTCCCTCTTTGGCCGGAAAATCGGGAAAAACCGTGTCCCGCTTCCGCCTTCTGTTCGTTATCTTACCCTACATTATACCATATCCGCGAAAAAAAGTAAAGCGAAAGCCGTGAATTTCACCCGAAGCACCGGACAGAAAATCACAGCGGGGAAATCTGTTTTTTTCAGCGTTATTGACAAGTCACCGCCGCCGCGGTGTTGACAGACGCGCCGGTTTCGTGCTATAATCGTTTCAGAACACAGCTGCGCCGCAAAAAGGCGCGTCATTCTCATCCGCAGAGAAAGGAACAGTATATCATGCGTGTGATCACAGGAACCGCCCGCGGCAGAAAGCTCATGACGCCGGAGGGGCTTGACACCCGCCCGACGACCGACAAGGTCAAGGAGGCGATCTGCTCGGCACTGCAGTTTGATTTTCCGTCCGCAAAGGTGCTCGATCTCTTTGCCGGCAGCGGCCAGATGGCCATTGAGGCGCTGAGCCGCGGCGCGAAATGCGCCGTGCTCACCGACCGTGACCAGCGCGCCGTCAGCTGCATCTCGCAGAATATCAGAGCCTGCGGCTTTTCCGAGACCGCAGCCGTCTACAAAACCGACGCCGCGGCGTATCTGCAGCGCTGCACGGAGCGCTTTGACATCGCCTTTCTGGATCCGCCCTACGGGAAGGGAATTCTGCCTGAGATCCTCCCGGAACTGGCAAAGATCATGTCCGGAAACGGCATTATTGTGTGTGAACATGAGCCGGAATTAAAATTACCGGAACAAATTCTCGATTTTCACTTGCAAAAGCAGAAAAAGTATGGTAAAATAACAGTGTCTATCTATCGCGTTCCGGAATCGGAGGACGCGGAATGAACAACAAGGACAAAGAAGGGGGATGACAGCCATGCCGGAGAACCGCCGCCGCATCGCGGTGTGCCCGGGCAGCTTCGATCCTGTGACATTCGGACATCTGGACATCATCAGCCGTGCCTCAAGGATCTTTGACAAGGTCATCGTGCTTGCCTCCACCAATCTTGACAAGCATCCTTCCTTCACGCTGACGGAGCGCCTTCTGATGATCGAAAAGGTCACGGCACAGTACGACAATGTTGTCGTGGACATTCTCGAAACAGAGCTTCTTGCGGATTATGTCCGCAGAGTCGGCGCCGATGTGATCGTGAAAGGTCTGCGCGCCGTCACGGACTTTGAGTATGAGTTCCAGCTGGCGCTCGGAAACAGAAAGCTCTGCCCTGAAGCGGAAACGGTCTTTTTGACGACCTCTGCGGAGAATATGTATCTGAGCTCCAGCATCGTCAAGCAGATCGCCGTGCTCGGCGGAGACATTTCAAGCTTTGTCCCGGCAGAGATCCTGCCGGCCATAGAATCCCGTCTGCGGAGAAAACCCGTCCCCAGTGAGGTCGATCCCGAAACAAAGGCACGGCTTCTGCAGCAGGTACAGCAATTTGCCAAAACAATCGGAAAGGATGAAAATCATGAACGTATTTGATATTCTCGACGAAATCGAAGATATGCTGGAGCATTCCAGAGCATTCCCGCTCGCTGCACACAAGATCATCATTGACGGTGACCGTCTCCGCGAGCTGGTGAGCGACATCCGTCTCTCCATGCCGAAGGAAATGAAGCGCGCACAGACGATCGACTATGACTGCGACCGCATCATGAAGGAAGCGCAGAGCAACGCCGAGACCGTCATCCGTGACGCGGAGGACCGTGCCAAGACGGTCGTCAAGGAGGCGGAGACCCGCGCAAAGGCAATGGTCGCGGAAAGCGCCGTGCTGACCGAAGCCAAGAAGAAGGCACAGGAGGCACTGACGCGCACGAAGACTCGCTGCGAGGAGACCAAGCAGGCGACAGCCGCCTATGTTTCGCAGTCTCTGATGCAGACGGAGGCGCAGATCAAGGAAGTGCTGGCGCAGATCCAGAAGGAGCGCGCGATTTGGGACAAGCACTGAAGAACAGAAAGCATCCGAAGCGTTCCGTCATCCTGCTGATCGCGGCAACGGTGCTCTGGATGCTCCTCATCTTCGGCTTTTCATCCCAGAACGCGCTCAGATCCGGCGCTGTGAGCAGCCGCACGCTGCGGCGTGTGCTCGCTGTCATCACGCCGGGCTGGAGCAGTATGACAAAGGGGCAGCGGAGCCGCCGCGTCATGGCGTGCCACCGGCTGTTCCGCAAGCTCGGCCACTTTACGGAATATGCCGTCCTCGGCATTTTTCTGACGCTGCTGTTTCGTCCGTGGGACAAAAAACGGCAGCCGCGTCCGGTTCTCCGGTACGGGCTGCCGCTGCTTGTGGCGCTGCTTTACGCGGCATCGGATGAACTGCACCAGCGCTTTGTGCCGGGCAGATCCTGCGAGCTGCGGGATGTTCTGATCGATCTTTCGGGTGCGCTGTTCGGCTTTCTGCTGTGCGGCGGTATTTTGCTGTTCACCCGCAGAAGGAGGGAACGGCGGGCGCGCCTGCCGCAGGACACGGATCAGTAGCCCTCAGGGAGCGATTCGGTGAGGGAATCGTCGTTGTCGATCCATTCGGATGTTTCAATGACGCGGTAGCGGTCGTTTTCGTCCCGCGTATAGACACGCACGATGCCGGCGTTGAGGATCAGGCGCTTGCACATGGAGCAGGGCTCGACGGCACCGTCCAGTCTGCCGGTTTTGGCGTCGTGGCAGGCGAGAAACAGCTCTGCGCCGAGCAGATCGGCACGGCTTGCGCTGATGATCGCGTTTGCTTCGGCGTGAACGCTCCGGCAGAGCTCGTAGCGCTGCCCGCGGGGCACCTGAAGCCGCTCGCGGTTGCAGAAATCAAGGTCGGAGCAGTTTTTCCGTCCGCGCGGTGCGCCGTTATAGCCTGTGGAAATAATCTCGTCATGCTTGACGATGATCGCGCCGAATTTCCGGCGCAGACAGGTGCTGCGTGCGCAGACCGCCTCGGCGATATCGAGGTAGTAATTGATCTTGTCGCGGCGTTCCATGAGAAGATACCCCCTTTTCTGCATCAGGGCAGTTCGTTTTTTTTATTATACCAGATTCTGCCGGAAATTGCAAGTCCGGCGGGAAGCGGAACAGGCCCCCGCGCTGTGCGGGCCTGCTTCTTCTGACGATTGGAGCCGAACCATGCTGGATTTAACTGATATGCAGACCGTCCGCGCATTGGCAAAACGCCATGCGTTTTCTTTTTCCAAGGGCCTCGGGCAGAATTTTCTGATCGATCCGGAGGTCTGCCCCGCAATTGCAGAATACGGCATTCCTTCACGGGAATGCGGCGTGCTGGAGATCGGAACAGGCTTCGGTGTACTGACGCAGCAGCTCGCGCTGCAGTCCGAGCAGGTCGCGGCAGTTGAGCTTGACCGCCGTCTGGAGCCGATTCTCGCGGAAACGCTCCGCGGCTTTGAGAATGTCACGGTCATCTGGCAGGACATCATGAAGGTCGATCCGGCCGAGTTTCTGCGGGAGCAGTTCGGCACGCGGGAGGTCTGTGTCTGCGCGAATCTGCCGTATTATATCACCTCACCGATCCTGATGCACCTGCTGGAATCTGACGCGGTATTCCGGAGCATCACGGTCATGGTGCAGAAGGAGGCGGCAGAGCGCCTCTGTGCAAAGATCGGGAGCCGTGCGGCGGGTGCGGTGACAGCTGCGGTACAGCTGCGCGGCACTGCGGAGCTGCTGTTCCATGTGCCGCGGGAGTCGTTTTATCCCGCGCCAAAGGTCGATTCCGCGGTCATCCGCATCACACCCTATGCAGAGCCGCTCTGCACGCCGGAAATGCTCCGGAATGTGCTTGCTGTTGTGAAGGCAGGGTTTGCGCAGCGCCGGAAAACGGCTGTCAACGCGCTTTCCGGCGGCCTTTCACTCGAAAAGGAGCAGGTCACGCGGGCGCTCGCAGCCTGCGGCTGCGGTGAAACCGTCCGTTTTGAGCAGCTTGATCTGGAAACGCTGCTGAAGCTGACCGCCGCGCTGCGGGACGGTACGGCGGATAGCGGTATCGCTCCGTGATGATCTGTAATGGGGCGCTGCCCCAAGCCCCGCTCAAGGGACAGTGTCCCTTGAGAATCCCGCTATGAAGACAGCAAAGCCCCCGCCGTCAGGCGGGGGCAATCTTTTATGCACCGGTCAAGCCTTTTCAAAGGCATACGGGAGTCCAGAGGGCGGCATCCTCTGTGATATACGCATGATCGCCGGAACAGAGCAGGACGTTCTGTCCGATCTTTTTTCTTTTGTGTTTATATAACCGCCAGCTGACAGGCGTTGAAAACGCCAAAAAAAAATTTATTGCGGAATATGTAGCCATCGGCTGTTTTTTTGCGTCCTTTATAGTAGGACACATCCAAATCATTTCAATCTGTAAAGGAGAACGAAAAATCATGAAAGAAAAAAGAATGCCCGTACTGTTCAGCCTGCTTCTCTCGGCCGGCCTGACCTGCACCGTTCTGACCGGATGCGCGCAGAAGCCCGCGCTTTCCGCGGAGCTCTCTTCCGTTGAAACTGCCGGCACTGCTGTGTCAGAGACAGAAACGACCGCCGCTTCGGTCACGGAGAAAACCACAACGGAGACAGAGCCCGCTCCTCCCGCCCGTCTGAAATTTCAGCCGAAGGTCTGTTCATCCTACATGGAAGATGTTTTCGGAGAAAAAATGTGTCAGGCATGGTTCAGCCTGGTCGATGCCATGATGGAGGGCAAAGACACCTTTGCCTGCCCGGATGTCGAAACCTTCGACTGGGTGATCGGGCAGTTTCCGCACAGATGCTTTCCGATCGTGGAGGACATGATCGCCTACGGTGCGGATCCCGATCATCCGGTCACGGACGGCATCGGGCATTTCAGCTATACGGTTCCGCGTGAGGAATTCACGGCAAAGGTCAGTCAGTTCGCCGAAGCCGTGGAGGACATCCTCAACGAAACGGTCAAAGAGACCGACACCGATTTTGAAAAGGCGCTTTCGCTGTATCAGTATTTCGCGGAGCATTACACCTATGACTACGACCTTTACAACGCGCTGCAGACGGATGTCCTGAAAGCGCGCGAGACCTCGGCAAACCATGTTTTCTTCGAAAAATCAGGGATCTGCTGTGAGCTTTCCACCGCGTATTCCTATCTGCTGATGCAGACAGGCATCGACGCGACCGTGATGTCCGGAGACGATCATCAGTGGTCCTATGTGAAACTCAACGGAAAGAATTATCACATTGATCCGACCTTTGCGCTCTCCGGCTCCAATCAGCTTGCGTATTTCATGATGGATGACCAGCAGAGAGAGGACACCGGCTTCCCGAAGGAGGATTTTATGGTCACATCCTGCTACACGCAGGAGCATCCGGCACCTGCCTACCGTGCAGACGATCATACATTCTCCGAACTGTGGGAGACAGACTGTGACGCGATCGACCGCGAGCAGAAAATCCTGACGCTCCGAAGCTGTGATGAGAACGATAATACCAAAACGCTCCGGTTTTCATACAAAGGCTTCTAAAAAAAAAGAAAGTGCAGAACAAAAGTGATCCCCCGCAGGTGCCTGAACATCTGCGGGGGATGCTTATGATTAAAGTCTGAGGGAAAACGCAGGCTTCCGTTCAGGAAAAGAAGACTCTGTCGAGCAGTTCTCCCGTGCCGAAGGAAACGGCATTTGTCAGCAGTGAGAGCAGGAAATACCAGCGGGTGCTGCGGCGATGCCTGTCAAACCGTTGATAAAGAGCGCACTCCGTGAACAGCACCGCGATTTCGAGAATCACGACCGCGGAGTATGCGTCGCTGCCCGTGATGCTGCGCACACAGTATAATATGAGATTGAGCGCCGGATTCGTCAGCACCAGCGCAACCGCAATGCCTGACAGCAGGATCTGAAGCTTACTGTCCGTCATCGTTCTGCGGCTGCCCGGCCTGTTCCGATTCCTCTGTTCCGGATCCCGTTTGATCCTTCTTTGAAGTTCTGAATGCCGCAAATAAGCTTACTGCAGCAAAACCGATGATAAAAACCAACAGCGCCATGACCGCGGCCAGTGCGGTGCTGCCGAAGCAGAAGGTGTAAAACTGAAAGCAGATGATCTCCAGTGCAAAAAGGATCAGGCACCAGAGCGCGCTGAGCCGGTTTGCCGCTGCGTTCATTTTTCGGATTCCCGCTTTAAGCGGAACGCGACCGCGCCCTTCAGATACTCCAGATACTCCGGATCGCGGCACATCGCCTTGCCGATGTCATCCGACAGCTTTGCGACCGGTCTGCCGTTGACATACTGCAGCTTGATGACGATATTCAGCGCGTTCTCCTCCGTGTCGTTCGAGACAAAGGTGCCGATGCCGAAGGAGACCTTTGTCCGCTCGCGGAAATGGTCATACAGCTTCTGCGCGCGGTCAAAGTCGAGGCTGTCGCTGAAGAGCAGGAGCTTTGTTTTCGGGTCAACGCCGTATTTCTGATAGTGCGCGATGATCTTTTCGCCCCACGCGTAGGGGTCGCCGCTGTCATGCCGCACGCCGGTGTAGTTGTTGACCATGGCGCGGTTGAAGTCCAGCAGGAACAGATCGGTCGTGACGGTATCGGTCAGCGCGGTGCCGTTGTCGCCCTTGTATTCGTCATACCAGTCCTCCATCGCGTAATGGTTCGTGAACGCGAGCGGGATCGAGTCGATGCCCTGATACATCTGCACGAACTCATGCGCATAGGTGCCGATCGGCGTGACACGGTACTTCATCGCGAGATAGACATTCGAGGTGCCGACGCAGTTTTTCGTTTCGGTGACGAAGCGCCGCACCACAACATCCTCCCATTCGCGGGAGAGCCGTCTGCGGCAGCCGAATTCCGCAAATTTGAAAGTGTAGGTGCCGTCGTTCATGGCGCGGATCTTCGCGTCCAGCCGCTCCTCCGCCGATCTGCGCAGCCTTTCGTAGTCAAACTGCATCCGGAAGTAGACCTCGTTGACGATCTCCAGCAGATAGATCTCAAACTGCATCGCGGAAAAGAGCGGGCCGTCCACGACGATGCGCAGCTCGCCGTTTTCATCGAGCTCCGCCGTCACATAGTCGCGGATCGGGTGCCACAGCCGCAGAAATTCCACATAATCATCCTTGATGAAGCGGATGGAGCGCAGATAGTCAAGCTCCTCCTTTGTAAAGCGCAGCGTGCAGAGGTGGTCGATCTGCTCGTTGATCTCCTGCACCATCTCCGGCGTGAACACCACGCCCTTTGAGCGGCATTTGAAATAATACTGTCCGCAGAGGTCGGTGTGCTTGTGGAAAATGACCTGATCCATGTTGAACTTATACAGGTCGGTATCCAGCAGAGAAATGACGATCGGTTCAAGCTTCATAAGAATCTTCCTTTCATTTTGAGTTTATATCTGCAGGCGTTCAGGCCGTCAGCAGGGCATCAAGAATGATCTTTGCGTGGTCAAAGGCAAGGCCGTCATTTTCAAGGATCTCGGTTCGGCCGTCGTTCCGGCGCAGCTTTGCGGAGAGCGTCTTTCCGCCGCTTGTCAGCAGCAGCGTATAGACCCCGTCCGCCTGCGTGAGCGAAACGGTGAACCAGCCTGCGTCAAGTGCATCGTCGCCGCTCATCACCTCGGTGACCGCGGGATCGACCTCAGCCGCGAAGGCAAAGCTGACCACTCTGCCGCGCGGGTCGCGTGCGGGGTCGCTGTAACTGCCGACCGGACGGAGCCTGCAGCCCGTCACGCCGGTCTCCTCGGCAAGCTCTCTCGCGGCAGCCTGTTCCAGTGTTTCATCGCTGCGCATGAAGCCGCCCGCAAGCGCCCAGTGATTCATATACGGATGGTCGCCGCGCTTGATCAGCAGCAGCTTTTTCTCACCCGCGCCGTCCTTTGCAAAGACAGCAATATCCGCGGCCAGCGACGGGCGGAAATAATCCTCGATGCGGTAGGCACTCAGGAACAGCGCCTCATCGTTCTGTTCGCCCTTCTGCTTTGCGGCAAACGCGGTCTTCAGCTCCTCCTTGGAGCGCGCCGAATAGAACAGCGGGATCACGCCGTTGATGTGATCGGCGCCGCGCTCGGTGAGCCAGAGTCTGCCGTCCTTCAGCTCCATGAGCTTGTTCTCCAGCACAAAATCAACTTCCTCGCGGAAATATTCGCAGAAATCGAGCCCGAACCGCGCTTTGAACGCTTCCAGATCGACAAACGCGAAATAGAACGCGACCGAGACCATTTTGGCGATGCTCTCATCCTTGGGCAACCGGTAGATGTCCTGAATCGGGAGCCTGCCCTCACCGATCGCCTTCTGATAGCGCTCCATGCGCTTTTCCGCCGCGCCGAGATTGTACGCCAGATAATCCGGGCCGAAGGACTGCGCGCCGAGGCCCATGCCGACATAGGATGTGCCGTTAATCACGCGCTTCGTCAGATAGTCGCTCGTGCCGCAGTCACCGGGCACGCGGCTGAAGGTGTTTTTGCCGATGTTGGCGCGGTAGCCGCTGTCGGTCAGCAGCCGGTAGGCCAGCCGGTACTGATAGACCGCCTTGTAGATCGACACGCCGCCCGCTTCGCTCTCGATCTTGGTGCCCTTGTAGCGGTTGCGGTAAAGCGTGATATGCTCCGGGTTCAGCCCGACCGCATAGCGGATCGTATTGCAGAAATCCGCGTCGGTCTGATACAGAAAGCCGTACATCAGGTCGATGTTGAAGCTCGTAAAGCCCGCCTTTCGGATGTTTTCGGCCGCCCGCTCATAGACCGAGGCGGAGCCCTCTCTGCCCAGCTCACTCAGCAGCCGCTCCGAGACAGTCTGCACGCCCATGCTGATCCGGCGGTAGCCCATATCGTAGAGTGCCTGCATTTTTTCCGGCTCCTGCGCCGCAATGACCGGTGTCGTTTCAACACTGAACACGACGCCCTCTTCGATGCAGAACCATTCGCGCACCGCATCCGTGATGCGTCTGAGATTGCGCACAGAAAGCTTTGCGGGCGTGCCGCCGCCGAGATCATAGCCGACGATGCGCTTGCCCTTCAGAATCTCCGCGTACATCCGCATTTCCTTCAGCAGCAGCTCGACATAGGCGTCCTCACAGGCTTCATCGGTGTGCTCCAGCACAACATACTCACAGAATCTGCAGCGCTGCTTGCAGAACGGGATGTGGATATAGAGCGAGAGCTCCTCCGCCTTTTTCCACTCTGCCGTGACGAAATCGCGGATCTCGTCCGGATCGTTCAGCCTGTACTTCATAAAGGAATGCGGCGTCAGCGGGTAGGCAGTGTTCGCGTAATGATGATACAAAAGACCGGTTTCGTAAACTTCCCTGCAGTTCATCATGTTCAGAACCTCCTTTTATTTTTTGCGGTGTCCGGATTTCTTATTCTCATTGCGGCGCTGACGGCGGAGACATGCGCGGGCTTCCTCCTCGGTGACGAATACGCCGAGATGCGTCGGGCCTCTGTCCTGACCGCCGCCGTCCTCCTGATAGGCGTAATAGAATCCGCCATTCTGCGTGACCTGATATCTGCCCATACGTCCGTCTTCCTGCGCTGCATGACGCAAAAGCTGCTTTTTGTGTTTCAAGGCTGATCCCTCCGATTCTTTCTTTCAGCCGCTTTTATTTGCGGGCATACAGTCCGAAGATGCACATACTGTATTCCCCGAACGCAAATTCACGCCGTTTGCCGTTCACAACGACGGCGTAGACCGGGAAGCTGTGATATTCGCCGTGCAGCGGGTCCCGCACCTGCACGCTCCGGCCGGTGCGCTCCCACGCATAGCTTCTGAGATTGACACCGAAGCATCTCAGCTCCGGTTCCGAGCCTGTCATGCCGGACGCGACATGGACCCAGCCCGGCGCGGCCTCGCTGCGCCACGCGTTCCGCTTTTCGGGATCTCTTCTTTTGTGTGCCATATCTGCCTCCCCTTTCCGATTCGTCAGACCGGATGCTGTGTCCGGCGGCGATAGAGCTTTGCGGGGCGGTGTCCGTTCCCGCGCTGATATTCGTCTGTCTCCTCCACATAGCCGCTGACCATGCGCCGGAAATTGGCGGGCAGCACGGAGATATTCATGATCGTCTCCTGTACCCGCTGCAGCGCGGAAAGCGTGAAGGTTTCGGGCAGAAAATCGAAGATCGCCTCATAGTTCTTTGCCTCCGCGCGGAGGACCGAAAGCGCCGATGCGATGATCGCCGCGTGATCGAACGCAAGCCGGCCGCTGTCAAGGATCCGGAAGCGCGGACGCCCGAAGCCGGGGCTTTCCTCTGCGAGCTTCGCACTGAGCACAGTGCTGCCGTGCGTCAGCGTCAGAGAGAAGACATTCTGCCCGCCGCCGTCAAAGCTCACGCTGAACCACTGTGCATCGTCGGCGTCGTCCTGCCCGATCTGCCGCACCGATTCCTCACTGATGATCGAGACATACGCGCCGGAGATGATCCAGCCGCGCGGGTCGCGGTCCGGTTCGCTGAACACCCCGACCGGCATGATGGAAACGGGCAACACATTCGTTTCCTCACGGATCTCGCGCAGGGCGCACTGTTCGAGCGTCTCGCCCTTCTGCAGAAAGCCTCCGGGCAGCGCCCACATTCCCTTGAAGGGATGCCCGCCGCGCCGGATGAGCAGAAGCTGCAGCTTGTTTTCCGGATTCTTGCGGTAGCTGGGGCTGTCCTCATTTCCGATCCGGAAGGCCGCGACATCCGCGGTCACGGAAGGGCGTTCATAGTCGCTCAGGCGGTATGACGCCAGAAACGCTTTTTCACTGTCCATGCGATCGCCTCCTTTGATATTTCTATTATGATAATAACACAAAATGAATAAGTTGTCAAGCCCTTTTCGCTATTTTTCTGAAATTCTTTTTCGCCGACGGTTCCTGAAGCACATGATTGTTATACCCGCACACAGAAAGAAACACGCCAATGCGCATTTTTGTGTGATCCGCCGAAACAGCGGAAAGCTACTTGACAATACAAAGTAGTTGTGATATACTGCAGTCAAGCTACTCTGTAATGCAAAGTAGCAGAAGGAGGGATGCAGCATGGATCAGGCACAGCTCATGAAGGGCGTGCTGGAGGGCTGCGTGCTCGCGGTGATCGCGCGGGGCGAGACCTACGGCTATGAGATTCTCGGAGTGCTGGAATCAGCGGGCTTTGCCGATCTCGGTGAGGGGACGCTGTATCCGGTGCTGACGCGGCTCGACAAGGCAAAGCTCATCGTCTGCCGCAAGGCGAAATCGCCGCTCGGACCGGTGCGCAAATATTATTCGATCACAGAAGAAGGCACCGCGCAGCTGGCGGATTTCCGCGCACGCTACAATGCCATGACACAGAGCGTGAACCGTATCATCACAGAAGGAGAGAACGGACATGATGAACTATGAAACAATGAAAACACAGCTGACGGGAGATTACCGCGCAGTCTTTGACAGAGCGCAGACCTACCTGATGACCTCACAGTTTTCCGCGCAGTACGGGGACGACAAAATGATGGAGCTTTACGATCTTCTGCTGACCGCACAGACCGAGCAGAAGCCGGCAGAGCAGGTCGCCGGAAAGGATCACGCAGCCTTTGTGCAGAACTTTTTCTCTGACTATCAGACGGGCTGGCAGGAGCGTCTGCACGGCCTGACAGAAGCGCTCAAACGGCTCAGCGCTGTCGTGCTGGTGATTTTGCTCGCCGAATTCTTTACAAGAGAGCATTCTGAAACAGACTTCTTTGCACACCGCACAGATGTCTCGATGCTGCTCGCCGGTCTGCTCGGCGGCCTTGTATTTATCGCAGTGAATCAGTTTGTGCTGCGGCCTGCCTCTCTGAAGGCAAAAAAGATCCGCAACACCGGCTGGTCGTTTATCGTCATCGGGGTGTTCGTCGCGCTGATTGTGCTTGAGCTCATATTCCTGCGCGATATGAAGCTGGATGTCCCGACCGCCCCGCTCGTGTTCGCCTTCGGCGCGTATCTGCTGGGATATTATATCGTCCGGTCGGTCTGGCGGCTGAAGAAAACCGGCACAGTCCGTGATATTCACAAAGAACAGACCAATGACAGCTACTACAAAGAGCTGCGGGACCGCGATATTGACCGCGTCCTCATGACCGGGATGCTGAAGCACTATCAGCGGCTTGCACGCAAGGGAAAAATCACGGAGGATGCGTTTCTCGCAAAAATGGAGCGCGAAGAAAAGCTGACTGTGTATATCAATCGTTTTGCCTCAGTACTCATGGCCGCTGTTGTACTGTACTGGATCGTCAGGGTCGCGCTGGAAAGTACGGTTGCTGCGACACTGATCTTCGCGGTAATCTGCGGCGTGCTCGAATGGCTCATCTGGAAGCTATTTGTCGGCAGCAGCATAAAGGTGTCAGAGTCGCGCCGGCACATCTATACCGAGTGCAGAAAAAGCGGCATGACACTTCCGGTGTATCTCGAATCGCAGATCGGCGGCAGCTGAATCCTGAGCCGCAGTTGGGGCAGAACCCCGCCTGCATCGAACGAAGACGATCCGGTTTGTAAGTTGAACTTTCAAGATGATACTCTCATTCAACCTTATGACAAACAGCCCCCGCCTGACGGCGGGGGCTTTCATGTCCTCATAACGGGATTCTCAAGGGACAATGTCCCTTGAGCGGGGTATGGGGCGGAGCCCCATTATCAATCATCGCGGAGCAGTGCCGCTCATTTCAGCACGGATTCGTGAATCGCAAAATGCTTCGGCACACCGTGCTCCATTACCAGATGCTGCTCGCCTTGAATCAGCGGCAGAAAATAATTCAGTGCAAAATCGCGGATGTTGTTTCCCGCGGAATTGATGTATTTTTCCGGCAAAAACTTCTCGCAGTTCGCGACCTCGGCGGCATCTGCCGTCTCGATCGTGACCGTGTAGGGCATATCGCTGATGCGGCGGAAGACCATGACCTTTCCGCTCTCGCCAGAAAGCGCACAGCGCACGCCTGCCGCACCGATCGCTTCCGATTCGTCAATATCGGTTTTGGAGCCGAGATGCGACGAGCAGCGCTGCATGACATTCAGTTCGATGGAACGCACCTTGCAGCCGATCTCGCTGCGTACGACCGATTCCAGATATTTGCCGATGCCGGACAGATACTTGTGCCCGAAATTATCCACAACACCGGACTGCACGCCCTCCGGCACCTCGATGCCCTCTGAGACTGCGACGATGACTGCCTTGTGTTTGGACATCTCCTGCCGGACATCCGCGAGAAAGCGCTCCTGTGAAAAATGCGCCTCCGGAACATATACAAGATGCGGCGCGGTCTCGCCCATGCGGTGCAGCACCGCGCTTGAGGCCGTCAGCCAGCCCGCGTGCCGCCCCATGATCTCGACGATCGTGACAGACGGAATCGAATAGACCGTGCTGTCGCGTGTGATCTCATGCAGTGTCGCCGCGACATACTTTGCTGCCGAGCCAAAGCCGGGCGTGTGGTCGGTGACGCAGAGATCGTTGTCAATGGTCTTGGGAATGCCGATGATGCGGATGTCCGATCCGGTCTCTGAAAAATAGGCGGAGAGCTTCTGGACGGTGTCCATGGAATCGTTGCCGCCGATATAGAAAAATGCGCCGATATTGCGCTGTCGGAGCGTGTTTGCGATCTGCCTGTACGGTGCGTCATCCTCATGATAATCCGGCAGTTTGAAGCGGCAGGAGCCGAGCACGGTGGACGGTGTCTGCCGGAGCAGCTCCATGTCGTCATTTGTCAGGATCATGGATTTCAGATCGACGAGATGATTGCTGATGATGCCCTCAATGCCGTTGACCGAACCGAAAATGGCATCGATCTCAGGCTCTGTCAGCGCCTCGCGGAACACGCCGACCAGCGACGCGTTGATCGCACAGGTCGGGCCGCCCGACTGTGCCACTGCAATGTTGAACATACGGTTTTCCTCTCTTTCCCTCTTTGCGGCACAGGGCGGTACCCCCGATTGCCTCTATCATTATATCGGATTTCCGCGGGAAAGTCAAGAAGCCCCCGCAGGCTATGCACCGGCCTGCGGGGGCTGTTCGCTGTGTTTACAGCGTCCAGATACGGTATTTGATCAGTTCGCCGGTTGCGGCATTCAGTGTCGCTTCATATTCGTCGCTTGCGGTCTGAAACTCAAATTCATAGACGTACGCCGCACTGCTGCGGTCGACCTTTGCTTTTGTAAAACGGACGGTGCTGTTCGCCGGCAGTCCGGCGCGCTTCAGCGCGGCTTCCTTTGCCGCGAGCATTCCGATCAGCTGTGTGGTGTCTGCCGAGACCGGCCTGACATCGACAGCGTTGGCAAGGCCGGAGCGGGCGTTCAGCTCCACCGAATACTGCGTGCCGTCATCCAGCGTAAACGCGATCATCCAGACGGTTCCCTCGCGCTTTTCCTTTGTGAAGATCACCTGTTCGGGCTTGATGTCGCCCGCACGGGACAGCGCCTTCGCCTTTGCCGTTTCAAGCGGAAGCAGTGAACCGTCATCCGGCGGATCGGCGTCCTTGACCGAATAGCGGAGCAGAGCCGCTGTCCGCACATCCAGATAGGCAGTGTACTCGCGGGTGCCGTCCTCGGTGAACTCGAATTTATAGTAGTAGATATCGCCGTCTGTGCTGAGCTTTTCCTTGGTGAAGACCGCACTCTGGATTTCCGCACAGTTCATCGCGGTCAGCCGGAGCTCCTCTCTGCTGCGCCAGCCGGTCGTGACCGGGATGTCATCCGTTTCGGAGGTGCTCTGAAGCGACACTTTCTTGCCCTCCGTGATATATTCGTACTGCTTGCCGCTGCGGTCAAGGAAGGTGATCGTATAGCGCGGAGAGTGACTTCCGGCAGAGAGCTTTGTGCTGAGGAAAATGACATCCTCCTCACTGAGCCCCGCCTCTGTCAGCACAGCGTTCTGTGCCCCTGCCAGCGCGGGGGCGCGCTCCTCGGCGACCTGCCGGATGTATTCCGGCGCCGGCAGACCGGAGTCTTCGGTGACAGCCGGCGTGTCCGACGGAGGCGCCTGCGGCCTGTGCAGGGCGAGCACAGCGATGACTGCCGTCATTCCGCAGAGCAGCACCGCACCGCAGATCATGCCCCACAAAGGCACACGGACCGAGCGGGTTCGTTCGGGCGCGGGATCTGCCGCACGGCGCGAGATCCGGTGGATCCGGCCGGGTGCGGAATCGCTCTGTTCCTCTCCGCCGGCAGACTGATGTGCGGCGAGCTTTTCACCGATCTCTGCCGCAAGCGCATCCGCCGGTTCCTTCATGAACGGCGCAAAATGCAGTGCCTGCTTCATATCCGCGGGAGAGGGGGCGCTGCCGTGATGCAGAAAGCGCAGCTGACGCATCGCCTTGCCGCAGCGGTCGGAGAGTTCCTTTTCCGTCAGGCCAGAGGCCTCGGAGACAGTCTCCGCAGGCAGCTCCGAGAGCTTCAGCGCAAGGTCGGAACGGCTCTGGAAGGGCAGCCGCTTCACGAGCGCAAGAGCAGGCGTCTGCTCCGTGTTCCATGTCGGTTCCGTTTCGGCGGCACGGGCGGTGCAGATCCGGATCAGCGTTTTCAGGGCGGCGGTCTCCCGCTGAGCGGTTTCCGCCGGTTCCTTGCCGGCCGCGGTGATCACTGCCTCACTGACGGCGCTTTTTGCAGCCTGTTCGCTGCAGAGCGCGGCTGCGGCATAGGCATAAAGCTTCCGGACAAATACATCCTGCCGTTCGGGGCTGTCCGGTGCGGGGAGCGGTGTGCTGATGCGGTCGGGCTCCATGGTCTCACCTCCTGCTGAGTGTTCTTTCTGGTTTCATTATAACAATATCGCCGCGCTTTGTCAAGCAGTAAGATCAAAACAATAGGACAGCGGATACTGCGCGCCGGAAGTCCCGCTCCCGCCGCGCTCCCGACTGCCGCCGGGAGGGCCGGATGATTGACTTTTTACGGAGATTGTGGTAAAATAATAGAATAGCAAATTGCGGGCCGGCACATGAAGGGAGGCTGCTGCCGTGAACAGCATTTTTCCTGCCGCGAAGGGCGGCAGAGTATGATGCGGAGCGCGTCTGACAGAAGCTACCGCGTCGCGCTGGGCGGGATCGTCGCGTCGCTTTGCCTGACGGTCATGATTCTGACGGGCATTGTCCCCGCGCTGTATATCGCCGCCCCGATGGTCGCTGGCATGATGATGATCATTCTGGCCGAGGAGGTCTCCGAGAGCTGGGGCTGGCTGACCTATCTGGCAGTCAGTCTGCTGACGCTGCTGATGAACCCCGACAAGGAAGCCGCGCTGATGTTCGTGCTCTTTTTCGGGTATTATCCGCTGCTGCGCCCGCGCTATGACCGCCTGAAGATCCGCTGGCTGCGTCTTCTGCTGAAGCTCCTGCACTACAACGCCTTTCTGGTGACGGATTATCTGATCACGGTCTATGTGCTGGGGCTCCCGACCTTTGAGGACACGCTGTCGTGGATGTATGCCGGACTGATCGCCGTTTCAAACCTGATCTTTCTGGGCTATGACCGGCTGCTCGGGAATGTCCGGGCGTTTTACCGTACATATCTTGTGAAAAAGGTGCTGAAAAAACAGAAATGAGACGGCTGAACCTGATCGCTGTCTATGAACAGGACGGCAGAAGGCTGCTGATGTGCAGACGGCGGAAGGAGCCCTACAAAGGGCTGCTGAATCTCGTCGGCGGCAAGGCTGAGGCGGGCGAGACCGATGAAGAAGCGGCATACCGCGAGCTTTGGGAGGAAACCGCGCTGACGAAAGCCGATATCCGGCTCATGCACATCATGGAGCTCAGATATTTCATCGAGGATATGTCCCTTGCGGTCTACGCGGGAACACTCAAGAGCAGCACGATTCCGCACGGCGACGAGAATGAGCTGATCTGGGTGGACGCCGGCAGCGAATTTGCAGACTGCACCCGCTTTGCGGGCGACGGCAATCTGCTTCACATTCTGCGTGTCTGCGCGATGCATCTGCATGAAGGAGATGAACAGGATGGCTGATGTCCGATGCCCGAACTGCGGGCTGGTCAGCCGGATTCCGGACGGA
>JAGDBX010000155.1 GCA_018110935.1 Oscillospiraceae bacterium | reverse complement strand
ATCATCCGGGCTACATGGCAAAGCGCATGGAGATCGGCGCAGTTGTCGGTGCGGCTCCGGCAGAGAATATCCGCAGAGAGCGCCCTGTCCCGGGGGATGTCATCATCCTGCTCGGCGGAAAGACCGGCAGAGACGGCTGCGGCGGCGCGACCGGCTCTTCCAAGTCGCACACGCTCGAATCGCTCACGACCTGCGGCGCAGAGGTGCAGAAGGGCAATCCGCCCGAGGAGCGCAAACTGCAGCGTCTCTTCCGCGACCCCGAGGTCACGAAGCTCATCAAGCGCTGCAACGACTTCGGCGCGGGCGGTGTTTCCGTCGCGATCGGCGAGCTGACCGACGGCCTGGACATCGACCTCAATGCCGTTCCGCGCAAGTATGACGGTCTGGACGGCACAGAGCTTGCGATCTCCGAATCGCAGGAGCGCATGGCGGTCGTTGTCGCGCCCGAAGATGTCGAGGCGTTCATGGCGGCAGCCGCAAAGGAAAATCTGCTGGCAACGGTCGTTGCGGTCGCGACTGACACGAACCGTCTGCGCATGAACTGGAACGGAAAGACGATCGTTGACCTGTCCCGTGAGTTCCTCAATTCCAACGGTGCGGAAAAGCACACCGATATCATCGCGGCGGCGCCGTCCTCCAAGGCGGCGAACGAGCCCGCGTTTGAAGATACGCCCGACGGCTGGCGCGACATGATGAGCAGACTCAACATCTGCTCGCAGAAGGGCCTTGTCGAAAAGTTTGACTCGACGATCGGTGCGGGCACTGTGCTGATGCCGTTCGGCGGTGTCTATCAGCTGACGCCCGCGCAGGCAATGGCGGCAAAGATCCCGGTTCTGACCGGTGAGACAAGCACCTGCTCGCTGATGGGCTGGGGCTTCCACCCGACGCTTTCGGAGCAGTCGCCCTATCACGGCGCGATGCTCGCGGTCATCGAATCAGTCGCGAAGGTTCTGGCTGCAGGCGGTACGCGGAAGCAGTGCTGGCTGACCTTCCAGGAGTACTTTGAGCGCACGCAGAATGATCCAAAGCGCTGGGGCAAGCCGTTCTCCGCGCTGCTCGGCGCCTTCAAGGCACAGCTTGAGCTGAACTGCGCGTCGATCGGCGGCAAGGACTCGATGTCCGGCACATTTGAAAAGATCGATGTGCCGCCGACACTCGTTTCCTTTGCGGTCTCCGTCGCAGACACGAAGCGTGTCATTTCCACCGAATTCAAGGGCGCGGGCCACACGGTCATCCGGCTGGCACCGATGTATTACAGCAACGGTCTGCCGGACTGGGACAGCGTCCGTGAGACCTTTGACCGTCTGGAACAGCTCATTTCCGACGGCAGAGCAAAGGCAATCTGGACCGTTTCCAACGGCGGCGTCGCCGAGGGTATCGCAAAAATGGCGCTCGGCAACCACATCGGTTTTGAGTTTACAAAGCGTCTGCCGGAATCCGTCCTGTTCCGTCCGATGCCCGGCTCCTTCCTCATCGAGCTGGAGGGCGCTGCACAGGAGGGCGAAGAGGTCCTCGGCAGAACGACTGAGCAGTTCATGATCTTCAGCGATGCCTACACGATCAGCCTTGAAACGCTCCGGAAGGCGTGGGAGGGCAAGCTGGAATCCGTGTTCCCGTGCCGCATCAAGACAGAGTTCAAGACGATCGAGGCGTATTCCCACAAGGCGGAGCAGCGCATCCGTCCGGCTGTCAGGACCGCAAAGCCGCGTGTGCTGATCCCGGTCTTCCCCGGCACAAACTGTGAATATGACACTGCGAGAGCGTTTGAGCGTGCGGGTGCGGTGCCGGAGGTTCTGGTCATACGCAATCTGACCGCGTCCGCGATCGAGGAGTCGGTAGAAGCAGCTGTCAAAGCCATCACAAACGCACAGATGATCATGATCCCCGGCGGTTTCTCCGGCGGCGACGAGCCGGACGGCTCCGGCAAGTTCATCACGGCGTTTTTCCGCAATCCGAAGGTCGCGGAATCGGTTCACAAGCTGCTCAAGGAGCGCGACGGCCTGATGCTCGGCATCTGCAACGGCTTCCAGGCGCTTGTCAAGCTCGGTCTTGTTCCATACGGCGAGATCACCGAGATGAGTGAAAATTCGCCGACACTGACCTTTAACACGATTGCGCGGCACCAGAGCATGATGGTCACCACGCGCATTGCCTCGAACAAATCGCCGTGGCTGGCTGCCTGTGAGGTCGGCGACATCCACACGATCCCGATCTCTCACGGTGAGGGCAGATTTATCGCATCCGGTTCGCTTCTGCAGCGCATGGCAAACAACGGCCAGATTGCGACACAGTATGTCGATCTTTCCGGCCGTCCGACCATGGACATCCGGTTCAATCCGAACAGCTCTATAGACGCGATCGAAGGCATCACCTCGCCGGACGGCAGAGTCCTCGGCAAGATGGGCCACAGCGAGCGTATCGGCGATCAGGTCTGCAAGAATGTACCGGGCGAAAAGGATCAGCGCATCTTTGAAAGCGGTGTGCGGTATTTCGCCGACTGATAAGGTATCGCTTCGCGATGATTCATAATGGGGCTCCGCCCCAAGCCCCGCTCAAGGGACAGTGTCCCTTGAGAATCCCGTTATGAGCACAGAAAGCCCCCGCCGTCAGGCGGGGGCTTTCTCATAATAAAAGTTTTGGTCGAGCTTTTTCAAAAGCTCGCGGGGT
>JAGDBX010000154.1 GCA_018110935.1 Oscillospiraceae bacterium | reverse complement strand
GGCACAGCAGGCATCCGCGCAGGGACCGGCGGCACCGGCAGCGCCCGTACCGCCGCAGCCCGCACAGGCACAGCAGGCATACACGCAGAGACCGGCAGCACCGGCAGCGCCCGTACCGCCGCAGCCCGCACAGGCACAGCAGGCGTACGCGCAGAGACCGGCGGCACCGGCATCGCCCGTACCGCCGCAGCCCGCACAGGTACAGCAGGCGTACGCGCAGAGACCGGCAGCGCCCGTTCAGCGGCAGGCAGTACCGATTCAGTATGCGGAGCGGCCTGTGCCGCAGCCTGCGCAGACGGCAGCGCCGACCGCACCGGTTCAGCGAAAGGCCGCGCCGATCCATTACGCAGAACGGCCCGCAGCACCGTCTCCGCAGGCGGCACCGCCGGCAGCACCAAGACCTGTGCAGAGACCGGCCGGACCGAACCCGCTGCTCGCAAGACACAGCGCACCCGCGCAGCAGCAGACTGCGCCGTCTGCACCCGCGCAGACACAGCCCGCGCAGAAACCGGCCGCGCAGAGACCTGCCGTGCCGAATCCTCTGCTGTCCCGGCCGGGTACGCCCGGTGTTCCGACAGCCGATATGATCGCGCAGGTCTACCAGCTTCCCGGAGAAAAGCGGGAGACGGTTCCGGAACCCGTGCAGGAAGCAGTGACGGAAGCTGTTCCGGCGCCCGTACAGAAGCCCGCGCCGGAACCGGCACAGGAGTCCGTGCAGGAGCCGGTGAAGGAAACCGCGCCGCAGAGCATACCCGCGCCGCAGCCGGCACCCGTTCAGACCGCACCGGCCCCTGCCGTCACGGCACCGCCGCAGACGGAGACGACCGCGCAGACTGTTTCCCGCAAGCCGTGGGATCCCGACACCACCGAAACCGAAGCGGCGCAGCATCTGAAGGAAACCGAAGAAACGCCGTATACATTCAAGGATTTTGTCAACGACGCGCTCGATCTGGTCGGATCGGTGATGGTCTCGGTCTTTGTCGTGATGCTGATGTTCACCTATTTGTTCCGCGTGGCGGATGTAGAAGGCCCGTCGATGATCCCGACGCTGCAGGACGGCGACAAGCTGCTCCTGACAAGGGTGGGGCGCGCCTATGAGACCGGCGATATCCTGATCCTCAACAGCCGCATGGCCTATACGCTTGACAAGGACGGAAACCTGAAGGGTTCTGCAGACGGCAAGCCGAACGGCCTCGGCAAGCAGATCGTCAAGCGCCTGATCGCGCAGGGCAGTCAGGAGGTCAATATCAATTTCACGGAGGGCGTGGTCTATGTTGACGGTCAGGCGCTGGATGAGCCCTATGTCAACACGCCCACGAACCGCGATGAGGGCGGCTTTACCTATCCGTTCACGGTGCCGGAAGGCTATGTGTTCGTGATGGGCGACAACCGGTATATTTCGCTGGACAGCCGCAGCAGCCGTGTCGGACTGATCCCGGTCGATGATGTCACCGGCCGCGTGATCTGGCGGATCCTGCCGTTCTCGGATTTCGGCGGCGTAAAATGATATGATGCGATGCTGATGCGGTGACACGCTCCGCAGGACAGCATCCGGCGCACAGGAGGTGATCTGCCGATGGAAGACATGAAGGATATCCAGTGGTTTCCCGGCCACATGACCAAAACACGGCGGCAGATCGCGAAAAGCCTGCCGCTCGTCGATGCCGTTGCGGAGCTGCTTGACGCAAGGCTCCCCGGTTCAAGCTGCAATCCGGAATTTGCCGGACTGACGCACAGAAAGCCCCGCCTCGTCATTCTCAACAAGGCGGATATGGCAGACCCCGACATCACCGCGCGATGGGTGCAGCATTACCGGAAGGAAGGCTGCGCGGTCATCACCTGCGATTCCAAGTCGGGAAAGGGCATCAAAACCTTTGCGCCCGCCCTGCGGGAGCTGCTCGCGGATCAGCTCAGGAAATACGCTGAAAAGGGCATGAAGGGCAGACCGATCCGCGTCATGATCCTCGGCATCCCGAATGTCGGGAAATCCTCTCTGATCAACAAGCTCGCCGGCCGAAACCGGGCAAAGGCGGAGGACCGCGCCGGCGTGACGCGCACGCAGCAGTGGATCAAGACAGAGGACGGCGTGGAGCTGCTCGATACGCCGGGCGTGCTCTGGCCGAAATTTGACGATCAGGAGGTCGCCGTCCGTCTCGCGATGACCGGCGCCGTCCGTGACGATATTCTGGACCGTGAGGCGCTTGCGGCAAGGCTGCTGACGCTGCTGCATACCGAGTATCCGGCCGCGCTTCAGGAGCGCTACAAGATCGCGCCGGATGCGGAAGGCACCGGCTTTGAGCTGCTGGAGCTGCTCGCGAAAAACCGCGGGATGCTGCTTTCGGGCGGTGTGCCGAACACCGAACGCGCCGCCGTCACGCTGCTGGATGAATTCCGCGGTGTGAAGCTCGGCAGGATCTCACTGGAAAAACCGTAAGGAGCGCGGAAAGACGATGGAAACGAAGTTCAGACCGCAGCTCGGCCTTTTGGGTATTCTGGGCATCTGATTCATCCCGGCCTGCCTGTTTTTTTCGGGCTCGGTATCGGCGTTCCGCCGGAGTCGATCCAAGGCTCTGCCGATTTGTTCAGGACTGTTTTCTGCACCGCCGGTGCACTGTTCGCGGCGGCGGGCATCCTGTTTATTGCGCTGATGATCCGCAAAAACCTCAGTATCAGGGCACTTCTTTCAGCCGGACACTTTGCCATGGCTGATTATGTCGGCACGGAGCGTGCCGGCACGGTCGTGATATACGGACAACCCCCCTATCGGGCGAAATTCCGCTTCTGCGATCCGTCCGGCAGGATCTGTGTATTTCACAGCAGATATCTGAAGTCTGACCCGACACTGTATCTCGCGGGCAGACAGGTGCGGGTGTATGTCGATCCGGAGAATTACGGCAACTATATACGCGGATCTGGACAGTGTGATCAGCATCCGCTGACCGGAAAGGGAGGGCCGCGTCATGGCAAGGGCATGGAAGGTGAATACCGCGCTGTTTGCGTTCGACGAAGAAGTGCGGACGCATTATTCCGTTTTCTGCGGTGTGGATGAGGCCGGAAGAGGCCCGCTGGCGGGCGATGTCTACGCGGCGGCGGTCATTCTGCCCTCCGGCCTTGAGATCGCCGGCCTTGACGACAGCAAGAAGCTCTCTGAGGCAAAGCGTGAGGCGCTTGCCCCGGTCATCCGGGAACAGGCAGCCGCGTTCTGCATTGCGACGGCGACTGTTGAGGAGATCGAACGGCTCAATATCCTGCAGGCGGCGCTGCTGGCCATGCACCGTGCCGTCGAGGGTCTCGGCATCCCGCCTGAATTTGCGCTGATCGACGGCAATCAGCCGCCCGTGCTGCCCGTTCCGGTCGGCACGCTGATCGGCGGAGACGCGAAGTCCGCGAGCATCGCCGCGGCATCCGTCCTCGCCAAGACCGCGAGAGATGCCTCACTGCGCGAGCTGGACGACCTCTATCCGCAGTATGGCTTTGCGCAGCACAAGGGCTACGGCACAAAGGCGCATTACGCGGCGATCGAGCAGTACGGCCCCTGCCCCGCGCACCGGATGTCTTTTCTCAGGAAATTCTATGAAAAACACGGAAAATAAGCGGGAGACCGGAAATCGCGGCGAGGACGCGGTCTGCGCATATCTCATGCGGCAGGGCGCGGAGATCCTCTGCCGGAATTTCACCGTCCGCGGCGGAGAAATCGACATCATCGCAAAATCGGGCGAAATGCTGCTCTTTGTCGAGGTCAAGACCCGGCGCCCCGGTGCGCTGGTTTCCGGCGCGGCAGCGGTTGACGCGAAAAAACAGCGGTTCATCATCCGTGCCGCGGAGCTGTATCTGCTGAAGTTTCCCTGTGATTTACAGCCCCGCTTCGATGTGGCGGAGGTGGAATATTCCGGCAGCCTTGTGCGGCATATTACCTATCTGGAAAGCGCGTTTGACGCGACGGGATACTGAAAAAGGGGGCAGAGCAATGGACATTGCCGGGCTGAACAGGATCGACGAAGAGCACTCCGGGAAAATGCTCTTCACGCCCCCGGAGAATGACCGCAGCGTGAAGGTGTTCTTCACCAATGGTGACGAGGTCGTGATTTTCGGCATCACATCGACGCATTATGTCTTCTGGTCCTCCGTGACAAAAGCGGATGATCTGGAAACGAACCGCAGAATCTTTGCGTATATCATGCAGATGGAGCGGCCTTATTATTTATTTGACCTCGCGGCGAAGGGCGGCCAGAAGTACGGTCACGACCAGATGATGCACTTTTATTCCGCCATGCTGAATTCGGCAGATGAGATTCTCCCATATCAGCAGAAAATAAAGGTCAGCCGGCAGATCCGCGAGCCGGAGAGCCCCTATTATGACCTGATGCAGTATAATCTGCTGACGCCGGACATCGCCGACTTTCCGACATACTGCCCGGAAACACGGAACTACCGCATCCGGGTCTATTATGCCGACAATGAGGAAATCATCATTGAGGGCGTTGCGGACAACAATTTTACCCGGTGGCTCTCCGTCACAAAGCGCGACGATGCCGAACTGAACCGCAGGATCTTCGACTTTCTCAACGGGACTGTGGCGGTGGAATACGGCCACTTCTACAAGCTGCTCCGGAAAACGGCATACACCTACGAGCAGACAGAGTCGTTCTATCAGGCGGAGCTGAACAGCGCGGAGGAAATTCTTCCGCAGCTGGAACACGCAAGGCAGCTTTGCCGGCAGCGCGAGGCGAACCCGCAGTTTATACAGCAGCTCCGGTCTTACAAAAAGAAGCTGGAAACCGTCGGCAAGGGCAGGGACCCCGTGAAGAATTACAAGAAAACGCGCAGCCTGATCGAGAAAATCAAGGAATGGGGCTATCTGCGCTGTTCTGAAAAAGCTGAGGTGCGCACGCTTTATGATACGCTGATCCGGCTCGGCTCCGGACAGTACAACGCATATATGACGGAAGTACACTGATGCGCAGGATATACGGGCGCGGCGAAGGAGTAAACAAGACATGAACATTCGGGTGAAGGAATGCCCCTTTTGCGGCGGCAGTGAATTTACGAAAGGCATCCAGTTCGCGCAGGGCTCCGTGATGAAGGAGAGCGCAATCGGCGACGGACAGCGGATGTACCATATTTTCTGTGCGAAATGCGGCAGCGTGGTCCGCAGCTATGTGGAAAACCCCAAAAAACTGGATGATTACCGATAAGGAGGATATCAGATATGATCTATCACAGCACAAGAAACAGTGCGCTGTCTGTTTCCAGCGCAGAGGCGATTGCACAGGGCATTTCCGCAGACGGCGGACTCTTTGTGCCGGCGTTCATTCCGGAGCTCACCGCTGCGGATTTTGAATCGCTGAAGGGCCTTTCCTACGCGGAGCGTGCCGCAAGGCTGCTCCAGCTCTATCTGACGGACTTTACGCCGGAGGAGCTGCGCGAGTGCACAGAGGCGGCGTATGCCTCCGGCAGCTTTGAAACGCCGGATGTGCAGGAGATCTCCGTGCTGGCGGACGGCTCCATGCTGCTGGAGCTCTGGCACGGCCCGACCTGCGCGTTCAAGGATATGGCGCTGCAGATCCTGCCGCATTTTCTCACCAGAGCCATCCGCAAGACCGGTACCGACAAGGAGGTCGTCATTCTGACCGCGACCTCGGGCGACACCGGCAAGGCGGCACTGGCGGGCTTCAGGGATGTCCCCGGCACCAAGATCATGGTCTTTTATCCGGAGGACGGCGTCAGCTCGATGCAGAAGCGCCAGATGCAGACGCAGGAGGGCGCGAATGTCCGCGTCTGTGCCGTCAAGGGCAATTTTGACGACTGCCAGAACGGCGTCAAGGCGATCTTTACCGATCCGGAAATGCAGAAGGCGCTCGCGGAAAACGGGATGCAGTTCTCCTCCGCGAATTCGATCAACTGGGGCCGCCTTGTCCCGCAGATCGTCTACTATGTCTCCGCCTATGTCACGATGCTTGAAAAAGACATCCTGAAGCCGGGCGACCGCTTTGCACTGACCGTTCCGACGGGCAACTTCGGCAACATTCTCGCCGCGTGGTACGCAAAGCAGATGGGCGTGCCGATCCACCGCCTTGTCTGCGCTTCGAACATCAACAAGGTGCTGACCGACTTCATCGGCACGGGCGTTTACGACCGCAGACGCGAATTCCACGCAACGGTCTCCCCGTCGATGGATATTCTCATCTCAAGCAATCTGGAGCGGCTGCTCTATCACATGACCGGCGGCAGCGACACGCAGATCAAGGCGTGGTTCGGCGCCCTGAAGACCGAGGGCAGATACGAGATCCCGCTGGAGCTCTGCCACCGCATTCAGGCGGAATTCTCCGGCAGCTTCTGGGACGACGCCGCGACCAAGGCAATGATCGGCAAGGTCTTTGCGGAGAACGGCTATCTCTCTGATACGCATACCGCGGTCGGCATCTGCGCGGCGCGTGATTACAATGCGCACGCGGCAGAGCAGCTCCCGATGCTGATCGCTTCGACTGCGAACCCCTACAAATTCGGCGCTGCGGTGCTGGAGGCGATCGGCGGCGACACGGACGCGGATGAATATGAGGTTCTGGCGCGTCTGGAGGCGAAGTCCGGCATGGCAGTGCCGAAGGCACTGGCCGAGCTGAAGACCAAGACGGTCCGCTTCACCGATTCGGTCGCGCAGGATGAAATGCCCGCGTATGTCCGCGAAAAGCTTGGTGTAAAATGAGTCTGTTCGTCATCGGCGACACGCATCTGTCATTCGGCGTGCAGAAACCGATGGACATCTTTGCGGGATGGGAGAATCACTGGCAGCTGCTGGAAGCGGCGTGGCGGGAACGTGTTTCGCCGGAGGATACGATCGTGCTGGCGGGGGATACCTCATGGGGGATCTCACTGGATGAGGCACTGCCGGATTTCCGGTGGCTGGACGCACTCCCCGGCAGAGAGAAGATCATCTTAAAGGGCAATCACGACTACTGGTGGACGACGATGGCGAAGATGCAGGCGTTTTTTGCCGCGCATGGGCTGACGACGCTCCGTATTCTGCACAACAACCACTACGCCTGCGGCGAATACGGCATCTGCGGCACGAGAGGCTGGGTGAATATGGAGCCGGACGAGCCCGCAAACGCGAAGGTCAACGCCCGTGAGGCACAGCGGCTGGAAGTCTCGCTCAGCTCAGCGGAAAAGGCAGGTCTCAGACCGATCGCCTTTCTGCATTATCCCCCGATCTACGGCGCGAGCTGCAATTTTGAGATCCTTGAGGTGCTCTGGCGTCATCCTGTCACGGACTGCTGGTACGGCCATGTGCACGGGGCGGCGCATTCCCACGCGATCAACGGCGAACGGGACGGCATCCGGTATCATCTGATCGCAGGGGATTATGTACAGTTTATTCCGCAGCAAATTCTCTGATTTGTGGAAAACGAAGAAATGCGCGAAAGCGCTGGAAAATGATTCCCCGTTGTGATATAATTAATTGTCTGGACACTATTGCGTGTCACGGTGTGAAAACGGTTTTTTCGCACCGGGATTAATAAGAATTTGGAGGACAACTGTTATGAGTCTGGTATCCGATGTGAAAACCGATGTCAATATGAGAGAGGTCACTTTCGCGATCTCTGCCGAGGATCTGGAAGCAGCCTGCGAACGCGTCTATCAGCGTCAGAAGAAGGACATTCAGGTCAAGGGTTTCCGCAAGGGCAAGGCACCCCGCAGAATCGTTGAACGGCTCTACGGCGAGGAGGTTTTCTTCGAGGATGCCGTCAACAGCGTGATTCCGAAGGAACTGGACACGATCGTTTCTGATCTGGGCATCACGATCATTGACCGTCCTTCCGTTGAGCTTGTCTCCTGCTCGAAGGAGGAGGGTGCTGTCTGCAAGGCAACGCTCATCACAAAGCCGGAGGTCACGGTCAGCGAATACAAGGGCATTCACGCTCCGATGGTTGTCCGTGGGATCACAGACGCCGATATCGACCAGCAGCTTGATGCGGTCCGTCAGCGTCAGGCACGCGTCATCGATGTGGATGACCGTGCGGCGCAGGAGGGCGACGAGGTCAAGATCAACTTCGAGGGCTTCATCGACGGTGAGGCGTTTGAAGGCGGCAAGGGCGAGGGCTATCCGCTCCGACTGGGCAGCGGCCAGTTCATTCCGGGCTTTGAGGATCAGATCGTCGGCCACAGCATCGGCGACAAGTTCGATGTCGAGGTCACCTTCCCGGAGACCTACGGCGACGAGCGCTACGCGGGCAAGCCGGCAGTCTTCAAGACCGAGGTGCTCGGCATCACAACGCAGGAGCTTCCGGAGCTGGATGACGAATTCGCAAAGGATGTTTCTGAATTTGATACGCTTGCCGAACTCCGTGAGGACATCAAAAAGCACCTGACCGAAAACGCGGAGCAGCAGGCACAGGCACAGTTTGAAAACGCGGTCTTCGATGTCATCGTCGCCGGCACGGATGCAGTCGTCCCGCAGGTGATGAATGACCGCCGCATCGACCAGCATATCTCCGACTTCGAGAGCCAGCTCCGTCAGCAGTATCAGGACATCACGCTGAAGGACTATCTCGAACTGACCGGTCTGACGATCGAGCAGCTCCGCGATGAGTACGAGCCGCAGGCAAAGAAGGAAGTCCTGCTCCGCCTCGCGCTCGAGAAGATCGCGGATACCGAGGATATTCAGGTCACGGACGAGGAGCTCGACGAGGCGCTCGCGGAATTCGCGGCGCAGATGAAGGTTCCGGTCGAGATGGTGCACGCACGCATCCCGCGTGAGGATTACCGCACCGATCTGCGTGTCCAGAAGGTCGTTGAGATGATCAAGTCGAATGCGGTCGTGGACAACGAACTCGCGGCAAAGTCCGAAGAGGACGCGCCCGCTGAGGAAGCTCCGGCTGCTGCCGAAGAGTAATCAAAGAACTGATTGCCGGTTTTCGCCGCGCCCGTGCTGACTGACACGGGTGCGGACGGGAGCCGGAGTATTGCTATTTGCAGAAAAGTGCTGATAGAAAGGATGACACCGATATGAGCCTTGTGCCGACCGTAATTGAACAGACAAACCGCGGCGAGCGGGCGTACGATATCTTCTCCCGCCTGCTCAACGACCGCATCATCATGCTCTCCGAGGATGTTAACGATGTGACGGCCAGCCTTGTCGTTGCACAGCTGCTCTTCCTGGAAAGCCAGGACCCTGAGAAGGACATCTTTTTGTATATCAACAGCCCCGGCGGCTCTGTCACCGCGGGCATGGCGATTTATGACACCATGCAGTACATCAAGTGTGATGTGCAGACGATCTGCATCGGACTGGCCGCGTCGATGGGCGCGCTGCTGCTGTCCTCCGGCGCAAAGGGCAAGCGCCTTGCGCTGCCGAACAGCGAGATCATGATCCATCAGCCGCTGATCATGGGCGGCGGACTCTCCGGTCAGGCGACCGACATCAAGATCCGCACGGACAATCTGCTCCGCACCAAGGGCAACCTGAACCGGATCCTCGCGGAGAACACCGGCAAGGAGCTTTCGCAGATCGAGCAGGATGTCGAGCGCGATTACTTCATGACGGCAGAGGAAGCCTGTGCATACGGGCTGATTGACAAGGTCGTTTCCAAGCGCTGAATTCTTTTTTGATGACGTCACACCGGACGGCTGACGCTGCCCGGACAGAAAGAAAGGATACAATATGCCCGAAACCAAGCATCCGAGAGCGTGCAGCTTCTGCGGCAAGACCGAGCGTGAAGTGCAGAATCTCTTTTCAGCAGGCGATTCGTGCATCTGTGAGGAGTGCGTCAGCTACTGCTATGAGCTGATTCACGGGGATGACCCGATCTATCAGCAGCAGAAGCGCAGCAAGGGGCGCCGCGGTACGGCAGGCAGCCATGCCGATTTCAAGCTTTTGAAGCCCGCGCAGATCAAAAAGGTGCTCGATGAGTATGTCATCGGTCAGGAACACGCGAAAATCGCGCTGTCTGTCTCTGTTTACAACCACTACAAGCGCATTATGAGCGCGGATACCCGCAAGGACGACGATGTCGAGCTGCAGAAGAGCAATGTGCTCCTGCTCGGCCCGACCGGCGTCGGCAAGACCTATCTTGCGCAGACGCTCGCCAAGATCCTCGATGTGCCGTTTGCGATCGCGGACGCGACCACGATCACCGAGGCGGGATATGTCGGCGACGATGTCGAGAATGTGCTTCTGCGTCTGATCCAGGCTGCGGATTTTGACATTCCGGCGGCGGAGCGCGGCATCATCTACATCGACGAGATCGACAAGATCGCCCGCAAATCCGAGAATACCTCCCTCACCCGCGATGTCAGCGGCGAGGGCGTGCAGCAGTCGCTGCTGAAGATCATCGAGGGCACGATCTCCAGCGTTCCCCCGCAGGGCGGCAGAAAGCACCCGCAGCAGGAGCAGATCATGATCGACACCAGAAACATCCTGTTCATCTGCGGCGGTGCCTTTGACGGTCTGGAGCGCCATATCATCCAGCGCACGCAGACCTCCGCGCTGGGCTTCGGCGCGCAGGTGCGTTCCAAAAAGGAGAAGACCGAGAACATCTTCCGGCAGGTCATCCCGCAGGATCTGGTCAAATTCGGTCTGGTGCCGGAACTGGTCGGCAGACTGCCGATCATCACGACGCTCGACGAAATGGATGAGGAATCGCTGATCCGCATCCTCACCGAGCCGAAAAACGCGCTGATGAAGCAGTATGAAAAGCTGTTCTCCTATGACGGCATTTCGCTCGAGATCGAGCGCGACGCGCTCAGGGAGATCGCAGCGCGTGCGATCGCACAGAACACAGGCGCCCGCGGTCTGCGTGCCATTCTTGAGAATGTGCTGATGCAGACGATGTTTGACGCACCCTCGCAGAACGATGTCCGCAAGGTGCTGATCACGGCGGAGAATGTGCGGAACAACACCGCGCCCATTCTGCTCTCTGCGGCCGGCGAAGAGATCCGGCGCGGCGCGTAACCATAAATATCAGAGCGGGTCTGCAGCAGCAGAATGCTGCCCCCGCTCGTTTGTTTTCCTATTGGATTCTCCGGCAGAGAAGCGGCTGCGCACGCTCTCTGCAAAGCACAGCGAGACCGCGCAGGGTAGATAAGGATGGGAACAATGCAGGAAAAAGAGCGTACAGACGAAGTGAAAAAGAACGCCCGCAGAGCAGAGCGCTTCCCGCTCGTTGCGCTGCGCGGCGTGGTGCCGTATCCGAATCTTGCACTGGATTTTGAAGTCGGCAGAGAGGAATCTCAGAAGGCGGTCGAGCGCGCGATCGAAAATGACCGGAAGATCCTGCTTGCCGCACAGCGCGATCAGGCGATCGTCAAGCCCGCCGCCGAGGATCTTTACGGTGTCGGTGTGCTGGCTGAGATCCAGCAGGTCATGCGCGGCCACGGCACGATGCGCGTGCTGGTCATCTGCCGGCACAGAGCCCGGATCGTCAGTCCGGCGTTCTCCCGCAAGGCCGGCTGCTGGACATCCGCGATGCGCCGTCTGGTCAATTACGCGGAGGACAGCGCCTCTCCGGCAGAAGAGGCGGCGGCGGTCAATCTGCTCCGCCGCGAACTGCTCCGGCACGGCAGGCTTGCCCACAAGTATCCGCCGGAATACATCGATCTGCTGATCTCGACCGAAAAGCCGCGGACGCTGTTTGAGGCGGCGTGGTCGAACAGTGAGTGCGATTATCACGACCGGCAGGAGATTCTGGAAGCGGACAGCCTCACGGAGCGTGTCCGTCTGCTGACCGCGGCCATTGCGCGGCAGAATGAGATCCTCACAGCCGAGCAGGAGCTGCAGGAGAAGGTCATGTCCCGCGCGGAGGCGAATCAGCGCGAAATGTTCCTGCGTGAGCAGATGCAGATCATTTCCGAGGAGCTCGGGGACAGCACCCCGCTCGGGAACGACCAGCAGTTTTACGCCGACAGGATCCGCTCGCTTGACCTCTCCGACGAGGTGCGCGAAAAGCTTCTGAAGGAAGCGAATCAGCTGACGCGGATGCCCGCGGGCTCGCAGGAGGCCTATGTCATCTCCAATTACCTCGACACGGTGCTGGCACTCCCGTGGGGCACATATACAAAGGAAAAATGCGACATCGTGAAGGCGGCGGCGCTGCTTGACCGCGAGCATTACGGTCTCAGACGCGTCAAGGAGCGCGTGCTGGAATCCATGAGCGTGCATGTGCTGCAGCCGGAGCTGACAGGACAGATCATCTGTCTGGTCGGCCCTCCCGGCGTCGGCAAGACCTCGATCGCGCAGTCGGTCGCAAAGGCGCTCGGCAGAAAATATGTCCGCGTGTCGCTGGGCGGCGTGCGGGACGAGGCCGAGATCCGCGGCCACCGCAAGACCTATGTCGCGGCCATGCCCGGCAGAATCATGGAGGCGATGCGGCAGGCAGGTTCCATGAATCCGCTTATTCTGCTGGATGAGATCGACAAGCTCTCCGGCGATTTCAAGGGCGATCCCGCGGCGGCGCTGCTTGAAGTCCTTGACAGCGCGCAGAACCACGCGTTCCGTGACCACTATCTTGAGATCCCGTTTGACTTAAGCCGCGTGCTGTTCCTGACGACGGCAAATGACGCCTCTCAGATCCCCGGTCCGCTCTACGACCGCATGGATGTGATTGAGCTGAATTCCTACACGCGCGAGGAGAAGTTCCACATCGCAAAGGAGCATCTTGTCAGAAAACAGCTCAAGGCGAACGGCCTGACCGCGTCGCAGATGCGCGTGACTGATGCGGCGGTCTATGATCTGATCGACTATTACACGAAAGAAGCGGGCGTGCGCACGCTGGAGCGTCAGATCGCGTCCCTCTGCCGGAAATGTGCCAAGCGCATCCTGACAGACAGTGTGAAAAAGGTCGTGTATACGCCGGAAACAGTTGAATCGGAGCTCGGGCCGCACAAGTTCAGCCGCGATTATTTCGCCGAGACGGACACGGTCGGGCTGGTCAACGGCCTTGCGTGGACGAGTGTCGGCGGTGTGCTGATGCCGCTTGAGGTTCTGACTATGGACGGCAAGGGCGAAGTCCGGCTGACCGGCTCACTGGGCGAGGTCATGAAGGAAAGTGCCGGCATCGCCGTCTCCTATGCGCGTTCCGTCGCCAGACAGTACGACATCAACCCCGAGCTGTTCAAGTCGAAGGATCTGCATATCCACGCGCCGGAGGGCGCTGTGCCGAAGGACGGCCCGAGCGCCGGCGTGACAATGCTGACCGCGCTGATCTCCGCGCTTTCGGGGCGCTCCGTGCGCCATGATATCGCGATGACCGGCGAGATCACGCTGCACGGCCGCGTGCTGCCGATCGGCGGTCTGGTCGAAAAATCCATGGCCGCGTATAAAAACGGCATCCGCACGGTGCTGATTCCGCAGGACAATCTGCCCGATCTGGCCGAGCTGGACGAGACGGTCCGGAACGCCATCCGCTTCATTCCCTGCGCGGATGTGAAGCAGGTGCTGGACACCGCGCTGGTCCCGGTTCCGCAGTATGAGATCACACTGGAGCCGCTGCTGGAGGAGGAGGCCAAAAAGGTCGCCGTTCCCCCGAAAAAGAAAAACACCCGCCTGCACTGCCGTTCAAACGCGGACTGAGGCGGAGCCATGAACTGGAATCTGGCGGCGTTTACCGCCGCATACGGACTTTCCGCGCAGCTGCCCGCGTGCTCTGCGCCGGAGATCGCGTTTGCAGGACGCTCCAATGTCGGGAAATCGACACTGATCAACAAGCTGTTCAATCGCAGAAATCTGGCGAGAGTCAGCTCTGTGCCGGGTAAAACGGCAACGATCAATTTCTACCGCTGCGACGGCGTGGATTTTGTGGATCTGCCGGGCTACGGCTACGCAAAGACCGGCCGCTCCGAGCTGCGCCGCTGGACGGAGCTCATCAACGGCTATCTGCAGCAGGAGCGCGACATCCGTGCTGTGCTTCTGCTGATCGACATGCGCCATCCGCCGACGAAAAACGACCTGCAGATGGTTGATTTCCTGATCGACACGGAGATGCCGTTCGCGATCGTGCTGACAAAGGCGGACAAGCTCAACAAGTCAGAGCGTGCCGCGCGTCTGGCGGCTTTGCCTGACGAGCTGCCGCAGTTTGAGGATCTGACAGTCATCCCGTTCTCATCCGTCACAGGGGAGGGCGTGGATGTGCTGCGCGGACTTGCGGAGGAGATCACCGCCGCGGCGGAGTCAGCGGAATCGTAATCAGGCAGATACATCGCAGAAAAAGAGCCCCCGCCGTCAGGCGGGGGCTTTGCTGTCGCTTATACGATTTTGTAGGTCTTGGAAACGGAGCTGCCAGCGAATTCGCCGATGCCCTTTGCCGTGACGGTTGCTGTGCCCTTGTTCACATTGTTCTTGTAAACGAGCACGAAGTCTTTTTCGTAAACCAGCTTGGTATTGCCGGAATACACAGTGAGATACTTGCCGACCTTGACCGCTTTGCCGGTATATTTGAACGAGGATGTGCTCAGCGTCACGCTGCTGATTTTGTTGAGCTTCAGGGCGGCGATCCCGCTCCAAGCGGCATATTTTCTGCTGCCGGTGCTTGTGAGCGTGAAGGAGCGCACGCGGACATACCATGTTTCGCCCGCCTTCGGGTAAGTCACAAGATCGCAGTACAGTTTCCCGTTTGTAACGGAGGTGCTGGGCAGGGTGTCGCCTGTGACGCTGCTGTTTGTGCAGTACTGCACCTGATAGCCCGCTGCGCCGG
>JAGDBX010000153.1 GCA_018110935.1 Oscillospiraceae bacterium | reverse complement strand
TGCCCGGTCACGCTCTGGCGCGGGATCTGTCCGGTCTTGCCCTGACGCGGGATCTGTCCGGTCTTGCCCTGACGCGGAATCTGCCCCGTGGTGCCCTGACGCGGAATCTGGCGCGTGATGCTCAGCTCACCGGTACGCGGGAGCGGGAGCGTATGTGTCCGTGTAATGACCTCTGTTGTGTAGAGCGGAACACCGTCCGGTGTATCGGACTGGCGGCGCTGCTCCATGTGGCTGCGGACGGCCGCGATACGTTCTGCGCGGCGTGCAGCCTCTTCCTCTTCCAGCTCTGCCATTTCTTCGTCAGAAAGGCGATGCGGACGCTTGGCTTCTCCGGATGAATGCTTTGCCTGCCGCTCAGCATCCCGCTCTGCGATCTGCTGCTGCTTTTTCTGAATCGATTTCACGAACGCAAGGTCGGTATCGTCATCGTCTTCCACAGCGTCTTCCGCGCTTTGATTCGCCTCACGCGCCGCGACCAAAGCCGCAGCCAGATACAGCAGAAGCACCAGACAGGGGAGAATCACGCCGACCAGAATACCGGTCGTACCGAGCAGGAACCCGATCAGAAGGCCGAGTTCGCGGCTTTCAGACTTGCAGACTCCCGCAACATCGCGCTCCGCGATGATCTTCGGTTCGGGATCGTTGCTCTGGGTGAGGTAATACCGCACAGCGTTCAGTCCGGCAGCGTCTGCCTCTTCACGCAGTGCGACACGGCCGATCCTGTACATTTCGTTTGCCGCAGAATACAGAACCAGATTTCCGGCGACGATCTCATCGCGCTGTTCGGCGACGATCAGAGAGCCGGTCTCCAGCAGGGTGCCGTTGTCATCAATCACAACGCTGCCCATTGTGTCGGCATCGTAATAGCACAGGCGATATTTTCCGATTTTCGGTGCTTTCTGGTCGCTGAACATCAGATTGACTGTGATGGTCAGGCCTGCAAGCACCAGCATACAGATCACAAGCAGGACGCCAAGGCAGGAAATACCGTGACGCCGTTCCTTCGTTTTTGCTGAATTTGCCATCATTATCATTGCATTCCGTTTTCGCGGACTGCGCTCCTTTCTGCCAGCTATGCGGCTTCACACCGTTCCGGCGTGAACCGACAGTTTCTATTAGTATATCATATTTCTCAAAAAAAAACAAGCCCTATTGTGCAGAAAGCAATTTCCGGCGGGTTTTTTTTCGATTTGCTCTTGACTTTTATTCTGTGTTGTGCTATAATAATATGGCGGTTCTGAAGAATCGTATGAAATGCCGGTGCGGCTCAGTTGTGTAGACTGCAGTATCGCTTCGCGAAAATGCGGCGCATTCGTAATGCGCCGGTCATCGGTTCATGTTTTGGGCTTATATATGCTGGTGTGGCTCAGTTGGTAGAGCAGCGCATTCGTAATGCGCAGGTCATCGGTTCGAGTCCGATCACCAGCTTGAAAAGACTCCGTTTTTATAACGGAGTCTTTTTTGTTGTAAAAACAGCTTGCCCCCGCCGTCAGGCGGGGGCAAATATTGTTCATAAAGCTGTCAGATCACTGAATCAGGCCGATGCCCCAGATCGTGAACTGCGGGTTGCCGGAGATCGAAACATTGAGCTCGCCGGATGTATTCTGATAATAGCCGAGCTCTGCGTCCGGGCCGCCCCAGCAGTACTGCTTGTTGCCGGTCACCTTGGTCGTCTTGCCGTTGACGGTGACGTCAATGCTGCCCATACCGGCGCTGTTTGCCTTGAAGACGATGATCAGGCCCTTGCCCTCGGTCTTGAAGGTCATCGGACTGCCGCCGTTCAGTGTATAGGAATACGGAAGCACCTGACCGCCGTTGTAGCCGCCGCCCGCGCTCCACGAACCGGCATTGAAATTGCTCTGATCCTTCGGGTTGATGTACTTGCAGTTCTCATATTCCGTGCCGTAGACCGTTGTGGACGGAACGGTATAGGAAGCCGAACGGTTCTCTGTGCGCATCGCCTGACGGAAGAAATAGGCGAGGCAGTCAGAGACGAGCTGGCCGCCCTTGGCATGCGGGTGATAGTCGTCCTCAAAGTAGTCGCCCTGCGAGAGATAACCGCTGTTGAACGCCTTAGTCAGCGCGTTGTCCATGCTGATGATCGGAATGTCGAAATTCTGACCGACCGGAACCATCTGCTGCTGGCTCGAGAAGCCGCTCTTTGCGCGGTGGATCAGAATGATGACCGCCGGCTCGTTCGGCAGATCGAGGAAGCGTTTGATCACGCTCTCGAAGCACTTTTTATACATGATGTCCTCATGGTCGTTGACTGAGAACTCCACGAACACAATGTCCGGATTCTTGGAAATGACATTCGGCTCGCTGCGCACAAGACCGACGACAGACGATGTGCCGGAAAGTCCCGCGTTGACCTCTGTGAAGCCGCCCTTTGCAAAGGTCGATTTCACATAGTTCGAGAACGGGCCGGTGTATCTGCCCATCTCCGTGATCGAGCCGCCGAGATACGCCATGGTCAGCTTCTGGCCGTTTTCCGCGGCTTCGAGCTTTTCGACAAGGCGGTGCGTGTTGCCCATGCTGTAGATCGAATCCTTGTAGAACTGCAGCGTGCGCGAATCAGCGTTCTCCTGATACTGATCCCATTTGTTTTCCTTCGGCGGTTCGACGACCTCAGACTGACCCTTTTCAAACTTCGAGATCTTGCCGAGCAGGAAGTTCGCCAGCATCTCCGCGTCTTTCGCGTTGACGACGCCGGTCTGGTTCACATCCGCGCGCTGAATGAAGCTCTTGTCGGAATTGCTCTTCAGAACGCCGCGCTTCAGGCAGGTCAGGTCAATCGCGTTGATCGCGCCGTCACTGTTGACATCGCCGAGAATGAAGTTTTCCGGCGGATCCTCCACGCTGCTCTGGCCGCCGTTCTTGAAGAATTCGTCGAGCTGCTCCGCCCAGTATTTGGCCATCTTCTCGTAGCCGCCCGCGTTCGGATGTACGCCGTCCGCGAGATCCACAGACGCGTTGATCGTGCTGTGGATGTCCGCGTAGATGACATGCTTGTCCGCGTAATCGGCTGCGACCTTCTTGATGAGCTCATTGTACTTTGCGATGTTCTGGTTTGTCTGCGAGGAATTTCCCCAGCCCATGTTACCGAGATCGGGGATCGTCGTCAGGAAGATCGTGCCGGATGCCGGCATCTTCTCCCGCAGATAGTCAAGCAGCGTGTGCAGACGCTCCTCCGAGCCGTCCAGATGGCCGTTGTTGATGTCATTCGTGCCGATCTGCAGCAGAATGATATCCGGCGCGTACTTCGTGATGTAGTCGCCGCCCTGCATCGTTTCGAGAATGCCATTCAGCTGGCCCATCCAGCCGCCCGGCAGATTCGTGATCGTGTAGCCGCTGTATCCGGCGTGATTGTCGTCATAGGAAACCTGCTGACCGTTGTAGTTGAAGGTCGCGGATTCCCGTCCCTCCGGTCCGACAAAGTCGATGTTGTCATAGCCCTTCTGCTTGAGGAACTGCCACAGGAATTTCCGGTAGCCGCCCTCATCCGCCATGCCGTAGGTGATCGAATCGCCCAGCGGCATGATCTTGATCTTTTCGGCAGCTTTCACCTTGCCGAGATTGCCTGTCAGCGCGGTCATCGTCAGCATGGCTGCCGACAGGACCGAGCAGAGTTTTTTCATGAGTTTCATAAGTTTCCTCCCGTTTTTTCGGAGCGGGATTTGTGTTTCTGTCCCGTTTTTTCTTTCATATTCCCCCGGAAAATCATTTCTGAAAAAGCCGCCCCGGCCTCACTCCTTTCTGATTCTGTTTCGCGGCAAAAAGGTACGCCGCGCCCCTCTGTCCTGCTGACAGGTACATCAAAAAAACAGCCGCAGTATCCCGCGGCTGTCCGGTGCTGATCTTAAAAAGGCATACAAAATCACAGCACACGGCAAACCGCGTTCCCGTCTGTCAGATTGACCCCTGTAAGCAAAAATGATCGTGATTACCTTTTTCTGTTTTTTATGTTCAGACGGCTCTGAACACTATTTTCATTATAGCACAGGAACCCCCCGCTGTCAAGAAAACGGCCCGTTTTGACTGTATAGGTTTTCGTTATCAGAGTTATAACCATGTGCCTTACGGAACGGAGATAAAAAAAGAGACTCACTTGTTCCGGCGCGGAGGGCGTTGGAACCGGGTGAGTCAGCCAAAATCAAATTATAAAAACACACCAGTCAGGAGATATCAGGAAAAAGTCGCGGACATTCAGTAAGCCGTTGACTTCTTCACAGACAAAATGAATGAGGCGCTGCCCGCGGGCAGCAGATTCACAGAACGCAGACGCGGCAGCCGATCAGCAGAAGACTGCCGTTTTCCGTGCGTGACGGGAATCGTCTGAGGAGAGGTGCGGATGCCGAAGCATCCGCAGAGAAGCCGTTTTTCCGGAAAAATGGGGGCCCGGAGAAGGCAGAGCGTCTGCACACGGAGTTCATTGATGCTGAGACTGTACTGCAAAGATGCGGAAGCTATGCCGGGAGGACAGCTGCACCGGTTCGCAGAATGTGATGAGATGAATGATGTGGCAGATGCCGCAGATGCGTACAGACACTACTCTGCGTCTTCTTCGGCTGTTTGGGATCGGGATTCGAGGGAGATTCTGTGATGATTGGAGAGCGTATTTTTCACTGTGCCGAGTATGAGCATTGCGCTCAGAACCGCCGATGCCGCCGCAAGACAGGCACAGAGCCAGATCCGGTGAAGCAGCATCATACCAAAGGCGGCAGCTGTCAGCAGAGCCGTCAGAAGGCGCGCGCGTCTGCGGAAGACACGGCGCTCCGTCTCGTCGAGCGGCTTGTTTTCAGAGCCGACCGGCGCGAGGAGAAGGATGCAGACCGCTGAAAGCGCCAGCGTCACGGCACAGCCCCCTGCGGTCCCGGAAAGAAACCGGATGAGGCCGAGCGCCGCTGCTGTCAGCACAGCAGAAAACAGAGAACAGCGAAATGGCGTTTTTGCGTGGAAACCGCCGGCACTGTGCCGCAGCGGGACATAGCCCGCCATGAAAACGGCGCACTGCCGAAACATCCCGAAAAACATTCCGATGGCAAGTGTTGCTGCAAAGCTCACGGTGTATCGGAGGAGCTGCTGAACTCCGCAGCGGTAGATTTCCCGATCTTCTAAAGGGATTGTCTGCGATCGAACAAAGGCATCAGCGATGCGGTCTGAGAGCCTCGCAAACATCAGAATTTGCGGAGCTTCTTCACAGACTCAGGGAGCTTTGGCTGAAACGTGAACCAGACGCAGGCGGCATTCGCCGTCTTCGAGGCCATTGAGTACGATAGCGCTGCCAGAATCTGTGTTAACTTCGTTTGAAGCTTTTTCAAATATTACACCTCCAAGGACCTTTGAACAGGTCTATTATAACACAAACAGGCATCGTTGCGGATAAATGGGCACAAGCTGTGCCGGAAAAGGGTACGAACTGCATCACAGGTACATCATCGCTGTTGCCGAGAAAAACGGCTTCTCATAGGAATAACGGATGTTGCCGTTGTATTTTCTGAGCGTATGCGTCACGCTCCGAAGCCCGATTCCGCGTCCCGCACGGTCATAGGACGCGTCGTCCCTGCTGCGTACCGGCTTTGTGCCGTCAAAGTCCGGCGCTGTGCCGCAGGTATTGCGGAGAGAAATAAACAGCACCTGCTTATCGTAGCGGATGCGGATCTCCAGCACCTTCCGCTCCGCCTTTCTGAGCGCCTCCAGCGCGTTGTCAAGCAGATTGCCGAGCACAGACACGATATCAAAGGAATCGATCTGCAGGCCGTCTGGAATCGCGACCTCCGCGGTGATCTCCGCGCCGTCCTCCTTTGCGAGTCCGAGCTTATAATTCAGCAGGCTGTCAATATCACGGTTGCCGGAATGGACGAATTCGCGGGGATTCGCGATAGAATCGCCGGAGCTGCGGATATAGTCCCGCAGGCCCGGCAGGTCGTTCTGCTCCAGCAGCGCCGCCATGCGCTGCAGATGGTTCTTCATGTCATGCCGCAGATAGCGCTGCTGCTCCTGCGACTGATACACGATGTCCAGCTGATTAATATAGGCCTTTGACTGCTGCGCCGCGAGCATCTGGTCCTGCACTTCCTTGTGCGCCTGATCGAGCGAGCCGAACAGATAAAATACAACGAGATTGATCACCAGCAGCAGCGCCGCTTCGATCAGGACCTCCGTGCGGTAGGTCTTGGCCGTCAGCACCGCGATGACGATGCTCCCGACCGGCACAAAGAGGATCGCGAGCAGCTGCTGCCCTCTGACGGCCTGAAAATCGCGCTTGCGGCTGAACCATTCCAGCAGCAGACAGAAGAAGAAGCTCAGAAGCGCCGTTGCCATGCTGCATTCCACGATCGGAGAATAGGAGATCAGCGGCGCCATCATCATATCGCACAGGATCGGCACGATCAGAATCGCGACGGCAATGCCGATGTTGTAGATCACCTTCCGGCTGTAAAGGAAATTGATCAGAATCAGCGGCACAACGATCGAGAGCATATTCAGCACCGGCGAATGGGCATAGAGATACACGGCACTGTTCAGCAGAAATGCCAGAAAATAAGCTGTGAGCTGCGTATACCACCGGCAGCGCTTGCTGCGGTAGAATACATTGGTAAAGCGGTAGAACACATAGAACTGAAACGCGTTGGCAAGCAGATAGAGCCCGTTCCCGACTGTAAACAGCTTCATTGATCGGCGCTCCTCTCCAGCATTCTGCTGTGCGCGGTGAGCAGAAGCCGTTCCCGCACGCTCTGCCGCAGTGAGCGGCTGATCGAAAGCCGTTCCCCGTTGTCCATGACGATCTCATCGAAGGAGAACTGCGCAATATGCTCCGGATTGACAGCGTAGCAGCGGTGGATCCGCAGCAGATTTCTGCCGGTTTCCGTCTGCAGCACATCATCCAGCTTGTCGTAGATCTCCATGCTGCCGGTCGTTGTCACAACAATGAGCTTTTTGCGGTTGCTCTGCAGATAGAGAATCTGAGAAGCGGAAATACTGTGCTTTTTCCGGTCCAGTGTGTACTCAAAAAAGTTCGATACCGTATAATATTCATTGATGTATTCGCGGAGAGCGCGGAAAACACGCTCCTTCGAAACCGGCTTGATGATGAAATCAAACGGCCGGTTCCGGAAGAGATCCAGCGCATAATTCTCCTTTGCGGAGACATAGAGGATCTGCGTCTGCCGGTCACGGTTGCTGCGGCGCAGGTTCTCCCCGACCTCAATGCCGTTCATGCCGGAAAGCTCGATGTCCAGCATCACCATATCAAAATCATCATGGGCCTGTTTATGCGCAAAAAAGTCCTCTCCGCTGAGAAACACTTCGGTTTCCACGGCAGTGCCTGTACCCGCCGCGTATTCCTCCACGCAGCGTTCCATAAAGCCGCAGAAGCTCTGATCGTCATCCACGATCGCGACTCTGATCATATCCTGTTCACCCCGTCCGGCTTTGTTTTGTTTATATCGCCTAGTCAATTTTATCATATCGTGCAAAAAATGTCAAGTACCGCGAAATGCAGCGATAGCCTCCCCCTGCCGCAAAGGAACCGCACACAGGATCCTGTGTGTTTCCTCCGCATCTGAACAGAACAACAAAAAAGCACTCCGGCCTCATCGACCGAAGTGCTTGTTGGCTCCCCCAACTGGACTTGAACCAGTGACACCCTGATTAACAGTCAGGTGCTCTACCGACTGAGCTATGGAGGAATATCTGCAGTGCCGGCACCGATCTATTTTCCCGGGCCGTCTCCAGCCAAGTATCTTCGACGCGAATGAGCTTAACTGCCGTGTTCGGAATGGGAACGGGTGGAACCTCATTGCAATAAACACCGGCTCTGCAATATATATTTCAAAGGCAAACGCCTCTTGAAACCGCGAATGACCCGTACGGGAATCGAACCCATGATTACGCCGTGAGAGGGCGTCGTCTTAGCCTCTTGACCAACGGGCCATTTGAATGCACCATCAGGGACTCGAACCCGGGACCCACTGATTAAGAGTCAGTTGCTCTACCATCTGAGCTAATGGTGCATATCCAGACTTATTATAACATAGAGTCTGAATTTTGTCAAGGGTTAAATACCCTGAAAACTGAACAGCAAGGAACGGAAATCACAAAG
>JAGDBX010000152.1 GCA_018110935.1 Oscillospiraceae bacterium | reverse complement strand
TCCCCCGCATCAGAAAAGCTCCGAATGGGGTGAATTGCCGCGCAGCGGCAAGAGGGGGAGCCCTGCGATAGAGGGCTCTCCCTTAAAATGTATCGCTGCGCGATGATTGATAATGGGGCTCCGCCCCATGCCCCGCTCAAGGGACGGTGTCCCTTGAGAATCCCGTTTTGAAGATCATGTATCATTCCGGAGAACCTCGTTTCGGAACACAGATGCCGACCCGCAAAAATGCGGCGGTATCGAAGCCGACACCGCCGCAAATAAAAAGGATGGGGTAAACAGTATTCGTGCTGCTCTTCAGCCCTGATTCTCGTGGAAGAAGAGCGGGAGGCCGTCATAGACATAGTGGCGGACATTGCCCCACCAGTGGTCCTTGCCCGGCGCAGTCAGGAAATAGAAATTGCCCTTTGAGAAATCGCTCGTGTAGTTGAAGCGTTTTGTGTCCGCCTTCATCTCATTGATCTGCGGCACCATGTTGTTATAGGCAATATCTGTGGTGCCGGTCGCCGCAAAGATGAAGTATTCGCGCGGAGAGAAGCCGGAGTCGTCAATCGCCTTCTGAATCTCGCCGACACCGCCCCAGTTGTGGCCGGACAGCGGCATATAATACGCAATGATATCAAGATTGTGCAGCAGATTGATCCATGTCGAGCCGCCGCCCATCGAGAATCCGCCGTATGCGCGGTGATAGCGTGATGCCTTCAGGTCATCGATCGATGTTGATGCAGCGTAGGTGGAGTATTTTCCTTCGACATACGGAATGATCGTTTTGCGGATCTCGTCGTAGACATCGTATGAGCCGTTCGGGCAGTTGTTGAAGGTCGGTGTCACGACGATCAGCGGTTCCAGCTCGCCGTTCAGAATCATGTGATCGAAGATGTTCTGCATCATCGTATCACTCTGGAAGAACAGCGTTCTTTCATTCTCGTTGCCGCCGTGCATGAGATAGAAGACATTGTACTTCTTGTTCTCGTCATATCCGGGCGGAAGATAGACATACATAGTTTTGTTGCCGTTGATGCCGTTGTACTTTTCTTCGATGACCTGACCGCCGTTGTTCACTCTGTCCAGATATTTCGGGTCGAATTCCCGCCACTGGAGATTTTGCGGATACTGATAGCCGTCGGTGCCGAGTGCGCCGGTGAGCGTGCCGCCGCCGGCAGCCTTCTCCGGGTATGCGGTTATTTTGCAGGTCAGATAATCCGCATACCACTGAATGTCGTTCGCATCGACCTTGCCGCTGAAATCGACATCCGCCGCCTTGACCGCGGTACGGTTCGTGCTGTTTGAAAGGATCAGCTGCTTTGCGAGGCTCATGTCGGAAGCATTGATCAGTCCGTCACCGGTCACATCGCCGAGAATGCCGGAATCCTTGAACTTGTTCACAACGCCGCCGTCTTCATTGATGATCTCACCGGGATTGTCTGTTGAGCCCTCCTGCTTGAACTGCCACCAGTCCGCGTTGAAGAGGTAGCTGTTTCCGCCTGTAAAGATGAAGTACACATCGTGCTTGCCGGTAGCGCCGGAGCATTTTGCGGAAACGGTCTCAAAGCTGTTCCAGCCGCCGGTCGGGGAAACATCCACCGAAGCGACCGTCGGGCCGGTCACACTGTCCAGATGGACTTCGACTTTTCCGCCGTCACCGGCAGAACCGACCGACGCGAAGAATTCCGCTGCGCCCTGATCGCCGAAATCCACGCCGCTGATCTTCGTATAATCGCCGTTTTCGATGAAGCCGATGGAAACGCCGGTTTCATGCTTTTCGGTTTTGATGCCGGAGGACCAGCTCATGGTCTCCGCCTCGATGCGCTGATAAGGGTTGAACGCCTCGATCTGCTGCGGGCCTTCTTTGGTGGATTTCAGAGCCGGGATCGAGCCGTCAGCGCCGTAGGTGAATTCCTCGCACGCCGCGCTGCGGTTGTAGGAACCGCCGCCGGAAAGGCCGTTCATGTGGTAGAAGGAGTAGGAATGTCCCTTGTAGTCGATGATGCCGCCGTGCGTCGTGAAGCAGTTGGAGCCCTGATGGATCGTGCCGCGGAATGTCCACGGGCCGGTCACGGACGGGCCGGTGCAGTACGAAATGCTTTCGCCGTTGTACGCATCGACAAAGGAAGCGAAAACCAGATAGTAGAGGCCGTCGTGCTTGTAGATCCACGGACCCTCGCCGTATCTCGTGCCGCCGGGCAGCGACAGGTCGAATGTCTGGATCGGGCCATCCAGCGTCACCATGTCTTCCTTCAGCTTGACATAGTAGCACTTCGGGTTGCCGAACATGAGCCATGCCTGCCCGTCGTCGTCGATGATGACCGTCGGATCGATGTAGTCCCAGTTCGGGCCGCAGAGCGGTTTGCCGAGCACATCCTTATAGGGACCTTCGGGCTTGTCCGCAACGCCGACGCCGATGAGTCTGCCGTTGTTCGTTGAAGTGAAGTAGAAATAATACTTTCCGTTTCGCTCGATGCACTGGGAGGCCCACGCGTTGTTCTCCGTACACCATGAGAACTCATTGTCCTTGAGGATCATGCCGTGATCCGTCCAGTTCTGCATATCCGTCGTGGAGAACGCCTGCCAGCCGGTCATGTAGTAATTGTCGTTGTTCCCCTGTCTGTCCCATCCGGTGAACACCCACAGCTCATCGCCGAACACGACCGGTGCGGGGTCCGGCGAGAAGTTTGTCTGAACAAGCGGATTCTGCGCCATTGCGGTCAGCGGGAAGGAGCCAGTGGCTCCGAGCGTCAGAGCAGCCGCGGCAATTGCCGCCATGATTTTTCTTTTTTTCAAAATCATTTCATATTCCCCCTTTTCATAATGGAGCTGCTATAACTATTATAATCGTCGGCTTATAATCATTCAATGGACTTTTTTAAGATTATATTCAGAAAACAAAGGTATCTGTCTATACAATTTGCAGCCGGATCCGTTCAAAACCGAAGAACTCTGTCAAAAAGCCGCAGATTCTCCTCTTCCTGTACGCATACGGCCAGCCGGATTACAGACAACAGGCAGACAGGTTCGCTTTTGCAAAAAAAGACCGGAAGCAGTGAATGATACTGCTTCCGGTCAGTTTTTTGTGTTACAGCAGACCGAGTTTCTGCTTCCAGCGCAGGATGCGCAGAACCGAGGCGTCGATCTGTGACTGCGGGATCGTGCCCTCGTTCACGGCCTTGACGATCGCCGGAACGGAGGCTTTGTAATCCGCGAAGGCGACGAGGTCGTTGCCGGCCTGCACTGCCGCGACCGCTGGATTTTTGCCGCCGGTGAAGTTCGTGACCGCGTCCATGCCGAGGTCATCCGAGATGATGACGCCGTCAAATCCGAGCTCGTTCCGGAGGATCTCATGCCAGACGGGAGACAGCGATGCCGGATTCACGGCATCTTTGCACTTCACGATGTTGTGGCTCACCATGACCGCGTCCGCTCCGGCGGCGATGCCGGCTTTGAACGGCAGAAAATCGCCGTCCGTGAAGGCGGAATAATCGCGGGTGTCATAGCCGGTATTCTTGTGCGTGTCCACGCTGCCGCCGTAGCCCGGAAAATGCTTGAGAACGGAGCCGAGCCCGTCTTTGTTCATCTGCGTGACGACCTTGCCGATGTATTCGGCGGTGTCTGAAGCGTCAAGGCTGAAGCAGCGGTCGTAGATGTAATTGCTGCTGTCAAGCGGGACATCGCAGACCGGAGCCAGATTGACATTCAGCCCGAGATCGCGCATCAGCGCGGATTTTTCCTTTGTGCCGCTGATCACCGCAGTCCAGCCGCCCGCCTCAAAGAGCTCCCTGCCGGTCGGGAACGGCGCGGAGCGCAGATTCTTGTAGATGCTGAGGCGGTTGATCTTTCCGCCCTCCTCATCCGCGGAAATGATCATCGGAACCGCGGCCTTTTTCTGGATCGCAGCGTGCATCTCACGCACCTGCGCCTTGGTCTTGTTCTTGTAGGGGAGCGCGAACATACAGAGCGCGCCGACGCCGTCCGCTGCGGCCTCCTGCGCGGTTTTCGCGTCCGTGATGCCGACCAGCATCATCTGCGCGACTTTCTGTTCAAGCGTCATGCCGCTCAGAATATCATCCGGCGTTTTCCGCTTTGTTTCCGCTGTAGTGACAGATTCCGTGACGGTCTGCTGTCCGGCCGTGCCGCCGTTCCCGGCCGTGCGGTTCGTGCGCTTCGTGACAGCGCCGCCGTCCCCGCCGGAATTGCCGCCCCCCGAGCCGTTTCCGGCCGTACCGGTGACAGCGCCGGCTCCGGAGCCGGATGCCTCTGTGCCTTCCGCGGTCTGCTCCGCCGTACCGGAGATATCGGTCCGGCCGGCCGCATTTGTCTGTCCGTCAGTGCCGTCGGCACCGTCTGTCAGCATTGTGGCGGAGGATCCGTCCGATACCGCGGAGGTGGAATCCGGCACAGACTGCAGCATCCCGCAGCCGGTCAGCAGCGTCAGGCTGAGCAGGGCAGCGGAGAATGCCGCTGAAAGACTCTTTTTTCTGTGCATTTGCCTCACTTCTTTCATACGCACGGCAGATCAGTTTTTCAGGCTCTGCATCGGCGCGGGGATTCTGCCGCCGCGTGCGATGAATTTCTCTGCGCTCTCACCGCGCACAGGCATGACGGGACCGACGCCGAACAGGCCGCCGAAATCGAGGGATTCACCCTCCTTTTTGCCGATGGCGGGAATGACGCGGACGGCGGTCGTCTTGCTGTTGACCATGCCGATCGCGGCTTCATCCGCGATGATCGCGGAAATGGTCGAGGCAGGCGTATCGCCGGGAATGACGATCATGTCAAGGCCGACGGAGCAGACGGCAGTCATCGCCTCAAGCTTTTCGAGCGAGAGCACGCCCGCTTCCGCGGCGGCGATCATGCCGGCATCCTCCGAGACGGGAATGAACGCGCCGGAAAGACCGCCGACGCTGGAGGACGCCATGACACCGCCCTTCTTGACGGCATCGTTCAGCAGGGCAAGCGCCGCGGTCGTGCCGTGCATTCCGCAGACGGAGAGCCCCATGCCCTCAAGGATATGCGCGACGGAGTCACCGACGGCAGGCGTCGGGGCAAGCGAGAGATCGACGATGCCGAAGGGCACGCCGAGCATCTGGGAGGCCTTGGTGCCGACCAGCTGGCCCATGCGCGTGATCTTGAATGCCGTGCGCTTGATGATGTTGGCCAGTTCGTCAATGGAGGCGTCGGGGTATTTTTCGATCGCCGCACGGACAACGCCTGGGCCGGAAACGCCGACATGCACTTCGCAGTCCGGTTCGCCGGGACCGTGGAACGCGCCCGCCATGAAGGGATTGTCCTCCGGCGCGTTGCAGAAAACGACCAGCTTTGCAGGGCCGAAGCAGCTCTGGTCGGCGGTGCGCTCGGCGGCCTCGCGGATGACCTCGCCCATCATGCGGACGGCATCCATGTTGATGCCTGCCTTGGTCGAGCCGACATTGACCGAGGAGCAGAGATTGGTTGTCTCGGCAAGCGCCTGCGGAATGGAGCGGATCAGCGCTTCGTCGCCGGCGGAAAAGCCCTTGTGTACGAGCGCGGAGAATCCGCCGATGAAGTTGACGCCGGTTGTCTCGGCGGCACGCTGCAGCGCATGCGCGAGTTTGACCGGATCGCCGCCTCTTGTCGCGGCGACCAGCATCGCGGCGGGCGTGACGGAAATGCGCTTGTTGATGATCGGGATGCCGTATTCGGTCTCGATCTGCCGGCCGGTCTCGACGAGACGCTCGGCGCGGCGCGTGATCTTGTCATAGACACGGTCACAGAGCGTGTCCATGTCCTCAGAGCAGCAGTCCAGCAGCGAAATGCCCATCGTGATGGTACGGATGTCAAGGCATTCGTCCTGGATCATGCGTATGGTTTCCAGAATATCAGAGGTGTTGAGCATGGCGTTCCCTCCCTGTCAGATGCGGTGCATCGAGTTGAAAATGTCCTCGTGCATGACATGGATCGAAAGGCCGAGCTCTTTGCCGAGCGCGGTCAGCGCCTCAGAGAGCGCGGAGAACTCACAGCTCAGGCTGCGGATATCGACGAGCATGAACATGGCGAACAGGTCCTGCAGAACGCTCTGTGTGACCTCGATGACATTGGCGTTGTTCGCGGCACAGATGCCGCTGACCTTGTGCAGAATGCCGACGGTGTCGTGACCGATGACAGTGATGACTGCTTTCATAATTATGCCTCCTTGACAGATGCAGGCCGGTGTGCCTGCGCACAGATACATTTATTATAGCACAGTTTCCGGAATTTTTCAAGCATGTGCCCTTCGGGCGTTCGCGGCCTTGCAAATCAGCGGGAAAAGTGGTATAATACAGCTATCCCGATCCGGAAAGGAGATCAGATGATCATGAACAAAGCGCAGGAGCTTTTGCGGCAGGCAGAGAAGACACTCGGCGTCCCTGCAAGGGAGGCGGAGGTTCACGCTCTGCACAACGCCCTCAGCGGCGCGGTGCTCGCGGACATTCTGCCGCACTGGAACGACTGCCGCCGTGCCCATCTCAGCACGCGGCGCGTCTGCTATTTTTCGATGGAATTTCTGGTCGGCAGAGCGGTTTACAACAATCTCTGCTGTCTGGGACTGCTGGAGGATATGAATCAGGCGTTTGCGGAGGAGGGTGTTTCTCCCGCCGTTTTTGAAGAAATCGAAGACGCCGCGCTCGGAAACGGCGGTCTCGGCCGGCTGGCCGCCTGTTTTCTGGACAGTGCCGCGGCACTCTCCCTGCCTGTGGACGGCTACGGCATCCGTTACCGGTACGGCCTGTTCAGGCAGGATTTTCAGGACGGCAGACAGACCGAGTCTCCCGATGACTGGACGGCGTTCGGTGATCCGTGGAGCATCCGGTGTGATGCGGACGCGGTGACCGTAAACTTCCGCGGACAAAGCGTGAAGGCGGTTCCGTACGATATGCCGGTCATCGGCTGCGCGGCAGACGGAAAACAGCCGCATATCGGCACGCTGCGTCTCTGGCAGGCTGAGCCCGTGCAGACCTTTGATTTTGACCGCTTCAACGCGCAGGATTATCTGGGCGCGGCGGCGGAGGGCATATCCGCGGAGGATATCTCCCGCTGTCTCTATCCGAACGATGACACACGCGCGGGAAAGGCACTGCGCCTGAAGCAGCAGTATTTCTTCTGTGCCGCCTCTCTCGCGGACTGCCTGAAAAAGCACAGGAAGGTCTTCGGCACGCTGGATACGCTCGCGGAGCATCTTGCCGTGCAGCTCAACGATACGCACCCTGTCATTTCAATCCCGGAGCTGATCCGCCTGCTGACAGGAGAGGGATATTCCTTCGCGGACGCGCTCCGTACGGCAAAGCAGGTCTTTTCGTACACGAATCATACGATCATGCAGGAGGCACTCGAAAAATGGGACTGCGATCTCATTGAGGAGCTGCTGCCGGAGATCTACGCGATCATTCTGAAGATCTCGGAGCAGTTTCTGGAGGAGCTTTACGCGAAAGGGCATCCCGATGCGGCTATCCGCGCCATGCGCATCGTGAAGGACGGACAGGTCCACATGGCAAATCTGGCCATGTATGCCGGCCGATATGTCAACGGTGTCGCGGTAATTCACACCGAACTGCTGAAATCGACTGTGCTGAAGGAATGGTATGCGCTTGCGCCGGAGAAATTCCAGAACAAGACCAACGGCATCACGCAGCGGCGCTGGCTCGCGCTCTGCAACCCCGAGCTGACCGCGCTCTTCCGCGATCTGGCCGGGACTGACGCGTTTCTTTCTGATCTGACGGCGCTGTCACCGCTTGCGCGCTTTGCCGACGATTCCGCAGTTATGGAGCGTTTCCGCGCCGTCAAGCGGCAGAAAAAGCAGCAGCTCGCCGATTTTGTGCTCCGGCATGACGGCATCCGCATTGACCCGGATACCTGCTTTGACATCCAGATCAAGCGCCTGCACGAATACAAGCGTCAGCTGCTGAACGCCTTTTCGATCCTCTGGATCCGGTTCGGCATCAAGGACGGCAGCATCAGCGGTTTTGCCCCGACGACCTTCCTGTTCGGCGCGAAGTCCGCACCGGGCTACCGCCGCGCGAAAGCGATCATCAAATATATCAGCGAAATCGCAAAGCTGATCGCGGAAGATCCCGATGTCAGGGATCTGATCAAGGTCGTGTTCGTGAAGAATTACAATGTCTCCTATGCGGAAAAGCTCGTGGCTGCCTGTGATATTTCCGAGCAGATCTCCACGGCCGGGACAGAGGCATCCGGCACGGGAAACATGAAAATGATGCTGAACGGCGCAGTCACGCTCGGTACAATGGACGGTGCCAATATTGAGATCGTGAACGCGGCCGGCAGAGAAAACAACTATATTTTCGGGGCGACGGTTGAGGAAATCGCCGCGATGAAGGACAGTTACAGTGCGCGCGCAGCGATGTCGGCCGATCCGCGGATTGCCCGCGTTGTGAAGACGCTGATCGACGGCACGGTCTCCGACGGCGGCACGGGCGAATTCCGCGAGCTGTATTTTGCGCTGATGGACGGCGCAAGCTGGCATCAGCCCGATCACTATTATCTGCTGCACGATCTGCCTGATTACGCGGAAACCAAGCTCCGCGCACTGACGGAATACGGCAGCGATCCGGCAGGCTTTGCGGCGAAGCAGTGGCGGAACGCCTGCGCGGCAGGGCCGTTCAGCTCTGACCGGACGATCCGACAGTATGCGGAGGAATGCTGGCATATCGCGGAAATTCCGCAGGTATGAGCGAGGGAGTTTCTCCGCCTGCGGGCGGCGACTTAGGGCTCTGCCCTAAGAACCCGCGAGCTTTTGAAAAAGCTCGACCAAAACTTTTATTTTGTGAAAGCCCCCGCCGTCAGGCGGGGGGGCATGTCCTCATAGCGGGATTCTCATGGGACACCGTCTCATGAGCGGGGTTTGGGGCGGAGCCCCATTATTGATCATCGCGGAGCGATACTTTATTTTAGGGGGAGCCCTCTATCGCAGGGCTCCCCCTCTTGCCGCTGCGCGGCAATTCACC
>JAGDBX010000151.1 GCA_018110935.1 Oscillospiraceae bacterium | reverse complement strand
GATAAACCTACGTCGAGTAAATAATAAAGTTTTTGGTCGCGCTTTTTTCAAAAAGCGCGCGGGTCGAGGGCGGCGCCCTCGTCGCCCGTCGCAACGGGCGAAATCCCCTCCCTGCGTTCAAGAGCTCCGCAAGGGGTGAATTGCCGCGCAGCGGCAAGAGGGGACGCCCTGCGATAGAGGGCGTCCCCTAAAAAACCACTTTTTCGACAAGCTGGGGCGCCGACCGATACAGCCGGCGCCCGTTTTTAATAAGCCGAACCGCCCGCGCAGACTATAAACTGCGCGGGCGGTAATGTTTTTGTTACACAAAATAAGGATTTGACTTGAAAAGAAGAATAATACAGTCAATGAACCAACCAATACCGAACAGTCCCAAGGTGTCGAACAATGCCGGCGCTGTTTTAGATGTTTTCACAAAGCCGAAGCCGCTTCTTTGTGTGATTTCAAAAGCTGCGCGAGGATCACGACTGTTAGACAATTCCCGCAGAGCATCTGGATTTCTGCGGCATTTCCGTTGACTATATCCTCGGATGAACGAACAATCAGCTTACCGCCGGATAAAACCGCAATAATCAACAATTCCCGCGCGCAAAACAGCTAGAAAAGCGCTTGCAATTTCCGGGAGAATATAGTATAATAAAAACGGTGCGCCGGACTGACCGGCACAGCGATCTCGTGCAGACTCCGGCAGCAGCCGGGTCGCATCAGCAGAAAGGAAGATGAAGATTATGGACGATTTGCTCCGCAGACAGCTCCAGATCCACGCCTGCAAGATCCGCATGGGCATCATTGAAGGCGTGTACAATGCAAAGTCCGGTCACCCGGGCGGGTCGCTCTCCATCGCGGATGTGCTGACCTATCTCTACTTCACCAGAATGCATGTATATCCGGATAACCCGGATTTCGCAGAGCGCGACCGCTTTGTGCTCTCCAAGGGTCACACGGCACCGGCGCTTTACGCAACGCTTGCGGAAAGAGGCTTCTTCCCGATGGAGGAGATGAAGACGCTCCGCCACATCGGCGCAGAGCTCCAGGGGCATCCCTGCATCTCGATCCCCGGCGTGGATATGAGCAGCGGCTCTCTGGGTCAGGGCATCTCCGCAGCGGCGGGCATGGCACTGGCAGGCAAGCACAGAGCCGATAACTACCGCGTTTATGCGATTCTCGGCGACGGCGAGATCGAAGAAGGTCAGGTCTGGGAAGCTGCGATGTTCGCGGCACATTACGGCCTTGACAACCTCACCGCGATCGTGGACAACAACGGTCTCCAGATCGACGGCAAAATCACCGATGTCTGCTCCCCGGAACCGATTCCGGACAAGTTTGCCGCATTCGGCTGGCATGTGATCCAGATGGATGCGCATGATTTCGATGACATCGACCGTGCCTTCCGCGAGGCGGAGAAGGTCACCGGACAGCCGGTTGCGATCATTCAGCACTCGACCAAGGGCAAGGGCGTTTCCTTTATGGAAAATCAGGTCGGCTGGCACGGCACCGCGCCGAATACCGAGCAGTACGAAAAGGCCATGGCGGAGCTGACCGCTGAGCTGGAGAGACTGGAGGCGGAAGCATGAGCGATGTGATCAAGAAGGCGACGCGCGAAAGCTACGGCGAAGCGCTGGTCGCAATGGCTGAAAAATACGAAAACCTCGTCGTTCTGGACGCAGACCTCGCTGCTGCGACCAAAACCGGCATGTTCAAGAAGGCTTATCCGGACCGCTTCTATGACTGCGGCATCGCGGAAGCAAATATGATGGGTGTCGCGGCAGGTCTGGCGGCAGCGGGCATGATCCCGTTTGCATCCTCCTTTGCGATGTTCGCTGCGGGCAGAGCATTTGAGATCGTCCGCAACAGCATCGGCTATCCGCACCTCAATGTCAAGATCGGTGCAACCCATGCGGGTATCTCCGTCGGTGAGGACGGTGCGACGCATCAGTGCTGCGAGGACATTGCGCTCATGCGCACGATCCCGGGCATGACCGTTATCAACCCGGCAGACGATACCGAGGCCAAGGCGGCTGTCGCTGCGGCGCTCGCACATAACGGCCCGGTCTACTGCCGTTTCGGCAGACTGGCTGTTCCGGTCATCAACGATCCGGAGACCTATAACTTCGAGCTCGGCAAAGGTGTGCAGCTCCGCGACGGCAAGGTCGTCACGATTGTTGCGACCGGCCTGATGGTCAATG
>JAGDBX010000150.1 GCA_018110935.1 Oscillospiraceae bacterium | reverse complement strand
GCGACCTTCGCGATCGCCGTAAAGATCTTTCCGACAACTTCGGCGTTTTCCGCGTTCACGGCAGATGCGCCGGAGATATGCTGCTTGGGAATGAACAGCACATGGACCGGTGCGATCGGGTTGATGTCCCTGAACGCGTAGACAAACTCGTCCTCATAGACCTTGGTGCTCGGAATTTCTCCGGCAATGATTCTGCAAAACAGGCAATCCATCGTGATTCCTCCTCTGATTGATGATTCAGGGTGCTTCGTCCCAGAGACGCTGCATCCGGTATTCCTTCTGCTCGGCGGTGTAGCCGCAGGCCGTGAAAAACGCCTGTGCCTCGCCCTGCATGACGCCGGCCTCCAGCCGGATCCCCGCCGCGCCAGCCTCCGCAGCCCAGCGCTCCGCGCGCCGGAGCAGCGCCGTACCGATGCCGACTCTGCGGTAGGAACGGGAAACCGCCATGGCCGTGACATACTTCAGCGGCTCGGTCAGCGCGACGGAATCGAAGTCGCAGACATGGAGAAAGCCGACCACAAGATCATCGACCTCCGCGGCGAACACGCGGTGCCGCGGGCTGACACAGAGCTTTGCGAGCTGCTGGGCCGTATCCGAGGCGGAGACCGGAATCCCGAGCTCCTCCCGGATCATTTTGGATACCGCCTTGGCGTCCTGCGGACGGGCGGCACGGATTCTGACGCGCATCTCCTGCCGCCTCCGTTTCGTGATTCTTATTCTTCGATCATGTCAGCAACGATGCCCTGCAGCGTGCTGATCGCCTCATCGACCATATAGGTCTTGCCGATGCCGCCCATGGCGCTGTCCGGTCTTCCGCCGCCCTTGCCGCCGGTCACGGCCGCGATGCGCTGGATGATCTTTCCGGCGTGCGCGCCCTTTTCGACCGCCGAAGGCGAACAGACACAGAAGAAGTTGCCGGCGTCGCCGTTGATGCCCGCGAGCAGCGCGATGACATCCGGCTCACGGTCGCGGATCTGGTCGCCCATCTTGCGGAGCGTATCCGGCTTGACATCCGTGAACATCGCGGAAACGAGCTTGATGCCGCTGACGGTCGCCGCACCGGTGAACAGATCGGAAAGCTGCGAATTCGCGAGCTTCTGGTTCAGGCGGTCGATCTCCTTCGCCTGCTCTCTGGATTCCGCGGCGAGTGCCGCGCATTTTTCCGGCAGCTCCGCGGGATTCGTCAGCTTCAGCGCCTTCGCCGCCTCCAGCAGCGTGTTTTCGGTCTGCGCGAACAGCTCCAGCACATTCGCGCCGGTCGCGAGCTCGATTCTGCGGACGCCCGCCGCGACGGAGCTCTCGGAAACGATCCGGCACAGGCCGATCTGCGCGGTGTTGGAAACATGCGTACCGCCGCAGAATTCGATCGAATCGCCTGCCGTCACAACACGGACGACATCGCCGTACTTCTCGCCGAACAGCGCCATTGCGCCGATCTGCTTTGCCTCGTCGATCGCCATTTCCTTTGTCGTGACCGGAACAGCCGCGAGGATCTCGTCGTTGATCAGCTTTTCGATGCGGTCAAGTTCATTCTTTTCGGTCGCGGAGAAATGTGAGTAGTCGAAGCGGCAGCGCTCCGCGTTGACGAGCTGACCGGCCTGGTGCACATGGTCGCCGAGCACCTTTCTCAGCGCGGCCTGCAGCAGATGCGCGGCCGTGTGGTTGCGCATGATCGCGTGACGGCGCTCCGTGTCGATCTTCGCCGTGACCGTATCGCCGGCCTTCAGCGCACCGTCCTCCAGCGTGCCGATGTGCAGGAAATGGCCGTTTGCGTCCTTCTGCGTGTCAGAAACGCCGAAGGTCACCTCCGCGGTGCCCTCCGCGTAGACCGCGATCTCACCGGTATCGCCGACCTGTCCGCCGCTTTCCGCGTAGAACGGGGTTCTGTCGAGGATCAGCACGGCGTCTCTGCCGGCCTCCAGCGTCTCAACGCTCTGTCCGTCCGCGATGATCGCGAGGATCTTCGCCTCGCAGGATTCCTCCGCGTAGCCGGTGAACTCCGTCTTTGCCAGATCCTTCGGCACGGCGTCGTTTCCGCCCCACGAGGTCTTGACCTTCGCGGCGCGGTCCGCGCGGGCGCGCTTCTTCTGCTCCTCCATCAGTGCGCGGAAGCCCTCTTCGTCCACCGTCATGCCCTGCTCGGCGGCCATTTCCGCCGTCAGGTCGATCGGGAAGCCGTAGGTGTCGCTCAGCGTGAAGACATCCTTGCCCGGGATCTCGGTCAGAGATGCCGCGCGCAGCGCGCTGATCGTGTTCGTGAGCATTTCAGTGCCGCGGTCGATCGTGCGGGCAAAGCTCTCCTCCTCGTGGCGGATGATGCGGATGATCAGCTCCTGCTTGTCCTTCAGCTCGGGGTACGCCTCGCCGCTCTCGCGGATGACCGTCTCAGCGACCTCATAGAGGAACGGGCGGTCGATGCCGAGCAGGCGGCCGTGACGCGCCGCTCTGCGGAGCAGGCGCTTCAGCACATAGCCTCTGCCCTCATTCGCCGGCGTGATGCCGTCGCCGACCATGAAAACGGTCGAGCGGATATGGTCTGTGATGACGCGGAGCGAAACATCGGTCTTTTCGTTGTCGTGATACGAAACACCCGCGATCTGACAGATGTGCTTCATGATGTTCTGAACGGTATCGACCTCGAAGAGGTTGTCCACGCCCTGCATCGCAACGGCGAGACGCTCAAGACCCATGCCGGTGTCGATGTTCTTGTTCTTCATCTCCTCGTAATGGCCCTTGCCGTCGCTGTCAAACTGCGAGAAAACGAGGTTCCAGATCTCGATGATGCGGTCGCAGTCGGAGGCCTGCTCAAAGCTCTCGAACGGGCCGTACTGCTCGCCGCGGTCAAAATGGATCTCGGAGCAGGGGCCGCAGGGGCCGGAGCCGTGCTCCCAGAAGTTGTCCGCCTTGCCCAGACGGATGATCCGCTCCTTCGGCACGCCGATCTTGTTCATCCAGATCGACTCGGCCTCGTCGTCGCTCTCAAAGACCGTGATCCACAGTCTGTCCGCCGGGATCTCCAGCTTCTTCGTGAGGAACTCCCACGCCCACTCGATCGCTTCGTTCTTGAAGTAATCACCGAAGGAGAAGTTGCCGAGCATCTCAAAGAAGGTGCCGTGACGGGCGGTCTTGCCGACGCGCTCGATATCGGGCGTGCGGATACACTTCTGGCAGGTCGTCACGCGCACATTGGGCGGAACTGCCTGTCCGAGAAAGAATTTTTTGAGCGGCGCCATGCCGGAATTGATGAGGAGCAGCGAATTATCGCCCTTCGGAATCAGGGACGCACTGTCCATGCGGGTGTGCCCCTTGCTCTCAAAGAAGGAGAGATACTGCTCTCGAAGCTGGTTTAAGCCTGTCCATTCCATATTGATCGGATTTCCTTTCATCAGCGGCGTTCTGGCCGCGGTATCGGCGGCTCTGCATCATCGCATAGCCATACAGTCTATAGTATACAGCAAAAATGCATTTTTGTCAATTGTCAGGAGGGGAAAAAGAATCGTTTGACACCGCACGGAATCTGTGCTATACTACAGCTAACAGACTTTTTCAGAAAGGAATGATCCCATTGTCTCCGCTCCGCCGTACAACTGTTTTCGCCGTACTCAGGCGCCTGTCCGCTGCCGTATCCGCTGCCGTTCTCGCGTGCACCGCGCAGCCGCTGCCCGCACCGGCCGTTTTCCTGCCCGACGATCAGCTCACGCTGCCCGTCATCTCCATTGAAACCGAAAGCGGCTACGGTTTCATCAAGGACAGCTATGTCGAAGCCGCTGTGTCCATACTGGACGAAACAGGTGCGGAGGACATGACCGATACGCCCGTACGCGTCCGGCTGCGCGGAAACAGCTCCCGCTCCGCGCCGAAAAAGAGCTATAAGCTCCACTTTCCCGAAAAGGCCAATCCGCTGCAGCTCGGCGAGGGCAAAGCAAAAACATGGGCGCTGATCGGCAATTATTTCGACGCCTCCCTGCTGCGGAACCGGACCGCCTATCAGATCAGCTCCCTGTTCAGCGGCATTCCCTATACGCCGCACTGCCGCTCCGCGGAGCTCTACATCGACGGAGAGTATTACGGCGTCTATCTGCTGGCGGAGGCTGTCAGCGTCAACAAGCACCGCGTACACATCACAGAGGCGCAGGATCTCACGGAGGGAAACGGCTATCTGCTTGAAATGACGCGATACGCGCAGGAGCCCTGTTTTCTCGCGGACTGTTTTCAGTTTGAGATCAAGAGCACGCTCTCCGAGGACGCGGACACGGCGCTGCGTCAGACGGATTTCATCGCCGGCTACACCCGTGACGCGCTCCGCGCGCTGAAAAGCGGAGATCAGGCCGCCGCGGAGCAGTATCTCGACATCCCGTCCCTCGCGGACAACTGCCTTGTCAACGAGATCTGCAAGAATGTCGATGTCGGCTGGGACAGCTATTATCTCTCAAAGGACGCGGGCGGAAAGCTGGTCTTCCAGCCGGTCTGGGATTTTGACATCGCGTTCGGGAACTGCGGATTTCCGGTGAACTACACGAAAGTCGAGGGTGCAGGCCTGTTTTCGGTCGCCGACGGCTCCGATGACTGCAATCCGTGGCTCTGTTATGCGCTGCGCTGCGCGTGGTTCCGCGATCTGCTGAAGGCCCGCTGGGAGGAAATGCTGCCGGCACTCAGAGAGGTTCCGGAGGAGGTGCTCCGCGAAGCAGAGGAGCATGCGGATGCCTATCAGCGGAATTTCGCCAGACTGAATAACGCGCCCTTTTTCCTTACCGGTGATGATCCCAGCTTCAATTATTACACACATCCGGGACAGGTAAAGTATCTTTCCGACTGGATCACGGCACGGCTGGACTGGCTGGACAGCTATTATCATTCGCCCGAATTCGCGGACGGCATCTTCCCCGATGAGCAGGGAAATCCGCTGCCTGTGACAAATGAGCTCGCAGTGCTGCTGCTTTCAGATGCTAAGCAATATAAGGACGTACGGAACCTCAGTTATACCGCGCCGGCAGGGGGGCAGAACATCGCCGCGAATTTCAGCGATCTGATGCTGGCCGCCGGACAGCCCTATCTGCTCTCGTTTGCGTGCAGCACGACCGGCAGTGCGGAGGTTGAATGTCAGATCCAGACGGAATCGGAGACATTTACGGAAACTTTTGCGGTCACGGCTGAGCCGCAGACCTGTGAATTCCGCTTTGTGCCGGAAACGACCTCGCTGCACGGGAATCTGCTGCTCTTCCTGAACGGCACCGGCACAGTCAGCATCTCAGATCTCAAGCTAGAAAAGCAGGACGCCGCGCCTGTCACGGGCGATGTGGACCGGGACGGGCGGTGCGATGCCGCCGATGTGCTGCTGGTGCGGGACTGGCTGCTCTGTCTGCCGGACGCGGCGCTCCCGGACTGGCGTGCCGCCGACCTCAGCGCGGACGGCAGACTGGACGCCCGCGACCTGACACTGCTCAAGCGGGCAGCAGCCTCCTGAGCGAAATATCCGCAGAAACACAGGCACCCCCGCGGGCATCCGGAATCCCGCGGGGTTCTTTGACTCCTGCCGTGCGTTCATGATTTGTTCATGCAAAATTTACAGAATGCGGTATGTCCGGTTTCGGGCTATCATGTAGAATATAATAGGATATTTGTGGATTTTTATCAGGATATCAAGCCGATGAAAGGAGGGAACTGCCGTGCCGGAAGTGTCTGAAGCGTCTGTGGATGTCGTGCGCGACTTTGTCTGCAATTCTGAAAACAAGCGCTACAATGAAGCATACCGGAACTGGCGCAGCCGGACACACGGCTCCTTCCTGTTCCGCTACCGCGACAACAGCCGCGAGAACAGCCACACCGTCGGCAGAATGCCGGCCGCCGAAAACGCCGCCGCCGCGGAGCGCATCGCGCTGCACCGGAGCAGCGAACGGATCGGCTTTGCGCTGCTCATCTGCTTCTGCATCGAAATGATCGGCGGAACGCTGCTCATCTGGCTGCTCGGCAGCTTCGGCTTTGATATCCGTCTTGATTTTCTCGCGCTGTCCATGCGCGGCAGCCAGTGGACGACCGCCGCGGTGCGCACGGTGCTCTGCATGGCGAAATACGGCATCCCCTCGCTGATCCTGATCCGGCTGTTCCGGCTGCCGCGGCAGGTGTTCTGTCCGCTTCGTTTCGGCTCTGTGCCGGAGCTGACCGCCGCCGCAGGTTTCGGAATGCTGATTGCAGGCATCTTCACGCTGCTCGACCACAGAGACGGCGTGCAGCTCTCCGAACAGATTTTTGAATACAAGACCGCTTCCGCGGTTCTCACTTACGGTGCACTGGAGGTCACTGCTGTTTCCGTGCTTTCGGAGCTGATGCTGCGCGGCTGCATTCTGCAGGCGCTCCGGCAGTTCGGTGACCCCTTTGCCGTGATCAGCACCGCGATGATCGGCTTTCTGCTCCCGAACCACTCCGTTCCGGCGCGGCTCAGCGAGCTGATGATCGGGCTGGCCTCCGGCTATCTGATGCTGCGCGGCGGCTCTCTGCCGAAATGCGTGCTGCTCCGCTCCGTGTTCATCACGCTCAGCTATGCGCGCCTTGTGCTCGTCTATACCGGCATGATGCCGCTGTGGAGCTATGTGCTGACACTTTTCAGCGCCGGCGCGATCGCGGCGGCCTCCTTCGCGATCCGGCGGAGCGGGCGTCTGCGGATCCACAATCTCCGCACCGTCAATCCCGGCGGTGAGAAATTTCTTCAGCTGATCGGCTCGGTCACGGCGCTGCCGTGGATGGCGGCCTCTCTGCTTCTGGCACTGTTCTGGCTGTTCTACTGATGTCCGTTCAAGGCGGAAAGGGGCGGGAAGATGCCGTCTGAGAAAACCGATCACGACTTCATGCGCGAAGCGATCGCGCTGGCCCGTGAGGCTGCCGCAGCGGGAGAGATCCCCGTCGGCGCGCTGGTCGTGGACAGGGCGACCGGCGAAATACTCGGCAGGGGAAGGAACCGCCGCGAACAGGATCACTCCCCGACCGCGCACGCCGAGATCCTCGCGCTGGAGGAGGCCGCGGAAAAGCGCGGCACATGGCGGCTTTCCGGCTGCTGTCTCTATGTGACGCTCGAGCCTTGCCCGATGTGTGCCGGCGCGGTCATCAACGCACAGATCGATCGCGTGGTCTTTGGCGCTTATGACGAAAGAATGGGCGCGGTCTGCTCGGCGGCCGAGCTGTTCTCGCTGCCCGGCATCCGCCGCCCCCGCGTGACGGCAGGGCTGCACGAGGACGCCTGCACGGCGCTGATGACGGACTTTTTCCGCCGCCTGCGGGAAGAACAGGCCGGTCATCCGGAAGCGCAGGATCTGAATTTCGCTGACATTTTATAGCAAATACAAGGATTTAATCATACATTCCAAATTTCTTTTTGTGCAACATTCACATGGAAAAGCGCGAAATTGCCGCCGCGGATTGAGGATTATAGCAAAATTCTTCTGTCCGCTTGCAATTCCGCGCTGTTTATGATATAATAAAACTGTAAAAGTATCGAATGATTGAGATATGGGTTCATGCTCTGCAAGGCATGAAAATCCACCACGGAAAGGACTGTGAGAGATATGGCAACCATTCTTGTGACCGGCGGATGCGGACGGATCGGCGAAAAGGTCTGCTCCGGCCTGCTGAAGAAAGGCAATATTGTCATCGCGGCAGACAGAGAAGCGACCGCGTACAACGCTGAAAAGGAAAACTATTTCTTCCGAGCGGCAGCCCCGAACGAAAAGTCAAAATATGCTGAGATCTTTGAAGAATTCCAGATAGACTATGTTGTGCATCTTGCATGTACGGTTGACAACGACCTCGGTCCGGAAGTGGGGAAGGATGAGATGGAGCTGAGTGCCGCCTGCGATAAGTTTATCTATAAGCTCGCGATCGGCAAGGAGATCCAGAAGTTTATCCTCTGCAGCACGACACAGGTATACAAAACGCCCGAAAACCGCGAACCGGTGCGTGAGGACGACGCGCTGAAGCCCGTTTCGAACTATGCCAAGATGAAGCTCGCGGCAGAGGGCGCCTTCTATGAGGATGTGCGCCGCACCAAGACGATGGTCTGCTGCGTCATGCGGATCCCGCCGGTGTATTCCTTTGATTTCACCGACAATCTGGTCTCGCGCATCACCGACCCGAAGGACAAGTCGCTCTTTGTCTTCCGCACGGGTGAATACGGCTTCCACCTCTGCTGCATCCACAATATCTCCGACTTCGTCATCGGCTTCCTGCGTCAGGCGGAGGGTCTGACCTATACCGGCGTCTACAATGTCGCCGATGCCGGCCTGATCATGGCGTCCGAGATCATCACCTTCATGCGCGAAAACCACCGTCTCGGCGTTGTCGTGCAGCGCTCCAGCGCGGGTGCTTCGCTCAAGGACCGCCTCTTCGGAAACGCCGCGGAAAAGACCAATTACCGCTATCTTGACATGGCGACGCTCGACAAGAACTTTATGTTTGATACCACCAAGGCATCCCGCATCTGCCCGTTCCGGTGGAATCTCATGAATACCAAATAACAAACAGGCTGCACTTGCTTCCGGCATGCGGCCGGAATATCCGTACTTACCCGGAAAAACAAATGACGGCTTATCTGCCGCCGTTTGTTTTTTTCCGGCCAGAAAGGAACAGAACAACATGATCCGACCGATCCTTGATCCCGATTTCCAGCCCGCTGTCTATTTCAACCGCGAGTTTCTCAGAACCGCTGACCGCCCGTTCTCCATTGCCGTGGAGCGCGAGGACGGCCTTGTCTACCGCCGCGACACGTTTCTCGGTGCGGATGATGCCGCAAACTGCCGCTATGCCGAGCGCCTGATCAAGACGATCCTCTGGTGCGCGGGCGGCTGGAAGGTCATGCTGGCGGGCGATCACACCGTGTATGAATACATCCGTGACGCCTATACAAAGGACGGACTGCGCGCCTTTGATGTCGATTTCTGGACGACGACCTATGAACGCCCGTTTGCGGTCGAGGAGCGCGATTTTGCCGATATGCCCGAAAGCCGTGTCCGTCCGCTGCCGATCGGCAGAAACCTGAACGGCTGCCGCGTCGGCTTTGACGCGGGCGGCAGCGACATCAAGGTCGCCGCCGTGGTGGACGGAAAGACCGTCTGGGCGGAGGAGATCGTCTGGCTGCCGAAGCTGGCCGAGGATATTTCCTATCACCGCGAGCATATCAAAGCGGCGATCCTCAAGGCGGCGGAGCACATGCCCTCGTTTGACGCGGTCGGCGTCTCGACGGCGGGCGTGCTGGTCGCGAACCGCGCGATGGTCTCGCATCTGTTCCTCAAGGTGCCGAAAGACACGCAGGGCGACGCCTGCAAGAATGTCTATGTCGATGTGCTGAACGAGCTGGGTGTCCCCTATGCCGTCGCGAATGACGGCGATGTCGCTGCACTGGCGGCCTCCATGGCGATGGATGTCAACGGCGTGCTGGGCATCGCGATGGGCACCTCACAGGCGGGCGGCTATGTTGACGCGAACGGCAATGTCACCGGCTGGCACAATGAGCTCGCGTTCGTTCCGGTCGATTACAACCCGGATTCGCCGGTCGATGAGTGGTCGGGCGACTACGGCTGCGGCGTCAAGTATTTCTCGCAGGACGCGGTCATCCGGCTTGCGCCGAAGGCGGGCATCGCGCTCAGCGACGATCTGACGCTGGCAGAAAAGCTCACCGCCGTGCAGACAGTCCTGAAGTCAGGTCATGAGGGCGCGAAGAATATCTTCCGCACGATCGGCACCTATTTCGGCTACGCGATCGCAAACTATGCCGATTTCTACGATATTTCGTATCTCCAGATCTCCGGCCGCGTCACCTCCGGTCTGGGCGGCGACCTCATCATCGAGGAAGCAAAGCGCGTTCTCGGCACGGAATTCCCCGAGCTCGCCGCAAAGATCCAGTTCATCCTGCCGGACGAAATGGACAGAAGAGTCGGACAGGCAGTCGCGGCTGCTTCGCTGCCGTCTGCCGGATAATCCCGCCCCGCACCGACATACCAGACGCACGCTGCGGCGCAGCGGAACGGCAGCAATACCTGTGCAGGAGCTCGAAAATCATGATATCCGCAGTTGAAACATGGACACTGCGGCAGGCGGTGCTTTTTCAGGCTGTCCTGCTCGCGGTGCAAAGTGCGCTCTATTTCGGGAGCGCATTCTTTCAGAAGAATCACCACAATGTGATGCGGAATGCAGACGAACGGATCCCGTTTTTTCCGCCTGCCGTCTTGGCGTATATTCTCTGGTTTCCGCTGATCGCCGTGTTCCCGCCCGTTCTCTTCTGTGCCGGCCGCCCGGTGTATCTCCGCTATATTCTGTCCGTGATCACCGGCGTGCTCATCAGCACTGCGGTGTATCTGCTCTGGCCGACCGCCTTTGAGCGTCCTGCTCCGCCGGACACGCTGTGCGGCCGCATCCTGAAGGCTGTGCAGAAGGGAGATTTTCACGGCGCGAACTGTCTGCCGAGCCTGCACTGCACACAGTGCTTCACAGTCATCTTTTTTGCCTGTGTCTGCACGGAAATGCCGCTGACATTCCGGGCCGGCACTGTGCTTTTATCTCTCTGCATCACGGCTTCGACCGTCCTGACAAAGCAGCACACGCTGATCGATGTGCTCGCGGCGGTTCCGACGGCGGCCTTCAGCATCCTGAGCGGATTTCTGCTCGCCGGCTGCCTGTGAGAAGGACAGGCAGTCAGAAAACGACCGAAAGAAAGGCGCAATCATCATGATCCTGCAGAATCTTTTCCTGGACGGTGTACTGACCGACATCACCGTTGAAAACAAAAAAATCACTGCGATCGAACCGGCATCCGGCAGCGGAAAAGGCTTGGACTGCACCGGCCTGACCGTCATTCCCGGGCTGGTCGATATGCATACGCACGGCTGCGTCGGATTCGACACCATGGACGCGCATTTTGAGGAGATGAGCAATTTCCTCGCGCAGAACGGCACGACCTCCTGGCTGCCGACCACCATGACCATGGACTATGACTCCATCCGCCGCGTGACCGAGGCGCCCCGCGCTGTCTCCGGCGCGCAGATCCTCGGCTTTCACATGGAAGGCCCGTACATCAACGAAAAGCGCAAGGGCGCACAGAACGGCAAATTCATCAAGGATCCCGATCTGGAAGAATTCCGTTCTCTGGACGGTATGCGCGTGGTCACGATCGCGCCGGAGCTTGCCGGCAGCGAGGAATTCATCCGCGAATGCGGCGTGCTCGTCTGCATCGGCCACACGGACGCCGACTATGAGACCTGCATCAGGGCGATCGACGCGGGCGCAAACTGCCTGACGCATACCTTCAATGCGATGCCGGGCATTCACCACAGAAATCCCGGCCCGATCGGCGCCGCGCTCGAAAAGAACATCTATGTGCAGGCGATCACGGACGGTCTGCATCTGCACCCCTCGATCGTGCTGCTGCTCTACAAGGCATTCGGCCCGGACCGCATGGTCATCATCAGCGACGCGATGCGCGCGACCGGTCTCGGCGACGGCACCTATGAATTCGGCGGACAGGACATCACCGTCCGGGACGGCGTGGCCCGCACGCAGGACGGCGCGATCGCCGGCTCGACCTCAACGCTCTGGCAGTGCGTCAAGCGCGCGGCGAGCTTCGGCTTGCCCTTTGCCGATGCCGTGAAAATGGCGACCAGAACGCCCGCCGACATGATCGGCGCACCCGAAAAGGGCCGCATCGAAGTCGGCGCGGATGCCGACCTGCTGCTGCTCGATGCCGATCTGGAGATCGAGCGCGTGATGATCGCGGGCAGATTCGTCGAGGAACGGAATGAAGAACACCGCCGCTATCTCGAGGAAAAGGAAAAGATCCGCAAGATCGCGTCGCTTTTCCGCGTGCCCGGCACCTTTATGGCGCATCATGTCGTCAATCAGGGCAACATCAATTCGACCTACCGCCTCGATTTCCGGCAGGAGGACGGCTCCGTCCGTTCGTATATTCTCCAGAAGGTCAACACCTTCGTGTTCCGGCATCCGATCGAGATCATGGAGAACATCAAAAAGGTCACGGAGCATCTGCGCGGCAAGGTCCGCCGCCTGAACAAGCCTGCTCTCCGTTTTTACAGCACGGAATCCGGCGAGAACTATTACATCGAGGACGATTCGGCGTTCTGGCGCATGGAAAACCACATCGACGGCATCGGCTACGATACGGTCGATTCGCTGACTGTTCTGCGGAACGCCGGCGCCGCGTTCGGTGAATTCCAGAACCAGCTCTCCGATTTCCCGGCAGAAACGCTCTACACGACGATCCCGGATTTCCACAACACGGCAAAGCGTCTGGAGACCTTCTTTGCCGCGGTGGAGGAGGATCCCTGCGGACGCGCCGCATCCGTGCAGGAGGAGATCGCGTTCATCCGTGAACAGCGTGCGCTGGCCAGCGAACTGACGGAGATGCAGGAGGCAGGACAGGTGCCGCTCCGCGTCACGCACAATGACACCAAGACGAACAATGTCATCTTTGACCGGAAGACCGGCGCGCCGCTGACCGTCATCGACCTCGACACGGTCATGCCCGGCCTTGCGATGCACGATTTTGGCGATGCCGTGCGCTTTGCCGCCAGCACCGCACGCGAGGATGAGCCCGATACCGCAAAGGTCGCGCTTGATCTCGCGAAGTACCGCGCATTTGCGGAGGGCTTCATCGGCAAGACGGCCGATGCGCTGACCGAAAACGAGATCCGTACCATGGCACTCGGCGCGATCACGATCACGATCGAGCTTGCCGTGCGCTTCCTGACGGACTACCTGACCGGAGACAAGTATTTCAAGACCGAGTATCCGGAACACAACCTCGTCCGCACGCGCTGCCAGCTTGCCCTTGCGAAGGATATGCTGAAAAAGCGCGATGAAATGGAAAAGATCGTCAGCGAGATCGTCGCCAGCGTGTGAGCGGCGGCAGACGCAGAACCTTGCAGAAACAAAAGAACCCCGCGGGTGCTTCGGAAACCCGCGGGGTTCTTTTTGGGGCCGTTCACGGTGCGGTGCGCGCATACAGCGCTTCGGTCAGCAGGTAACGGTCTGCGTTGCTGCGGCAGCCTGCCGCGACGGTAAGATATGTTCTTCCCTGCCGCACGAATGCGCCGATCAGACAGTTTCCGGCCGCCGCAGTCGTACCGGTTTTCAGGCCGACGGCATCTGCGATGTAGTACTTGCTTTCCGGATTCAACAGCTGATTCGTGTTCGTCCAGCCGGCGTTTTCACCGGAGCGGAAGAAGATATGCGTCTGATATACTCCGGCGATCCGGCAGATTTCGGGCACAGTCAGCACATACTTTCCGAGCCTTATAAGGTCTGCTGCGGTCGTGTGCTGCGCAGGATCGTCCCATCCGTCCGGAAACACAAAATGACTGTCCTTCATACCGATCTCTTCGGCAAGGCTGTTCATCAGTCCGGCAAAATAGGTCAGCGCGTCTGCATCGCTGAGCGCTTTCCCGGAGACAGCCCGTGCTGTCACAACGGCGGCTGTGTACGCGGCGTCGTTGCCGGAAGCGAGCAGCATCCCTGTGAGCAGATCGCGGAGCGTCAGACAGTGCCCCGGTCTGATCAGACAAAGGCTCGAATGCGGGTGCAGCAGCGCCTGCTCCGAACCGACCGTGCAGACCGTGTCCGGGCTGAGATATTTCAGAGAAACAGCCGCAGTCAGCAGCTTTGCAAGGCTGGCCGGCGCGATTTGTTCGTCCGCACGGTCGGCATACAGCAGTTCGCCGCTGCTAACGCAGTACAGCGCCGCGGCGCGGCATTCAGGCAGCTCCGGCGGTTCCGTCTCAGAAGTCAGGGCAGTCTGCGCGGTTGCGGTGACTGTCATGCAAAGCGTGGTACTGCCGGAGCTGCTTTGATGCACAGCCGCGTGTGCGGCTGCCGTGACCGTTGCAGAACTTGTATCCGGTTCTGCCGCTGATTCTGCTTTTGTTGTCTCTGCCGTCTGTAAAACGGTTTGAAGCGTCATTGATGCTGTTTCGGATTCGGTTTCCGCACTGGTTCCGGCGGCCTCAGCGGACTGTTCTGTTCCTGTCACGGCAGCAGCCGTGCTGAGGCCGGTCTCCTGCACGACTGCTGCTCCGGTATCAGATTCCGGCCGGTCTGTCACATCCTGAAATATCACGGGTGCGGATTGCTCTGAGACGGGCGCGGACTGTACGCAAGCCGTCAACAGGCAGAAACAGAACGGAAGGAGCCGCCGTTTCATGTGAGCAGGCCGCGGAGCGTCTGATTCTGTGAAAGCGTCATCTGCTCCATGCCGGAGAACCAGCCGTTCCCGATATAGGGCTGAAACTCCATGTTCCGCATGACCGTGCCGTTTGCAAAGCGGATGACCAGCGAAATATCCTCCCGCGTTTTACCGCCGGGATGATTCCGGAACGCTTCGCGGGCCGTGATCTCCCACTGCGGTGTGCCGATGCCCTGCGGCAGCGGCCCCTGCGGTGTCAGCGATTCGAGCACATCCTGAATCTGCCGGAGCTTTGCCGGATCGGTCACCAGTCCCTCCGCTGTCTTCTTCATTCTGGTTCCGTCAGGTGTCCGGACAGTGTACGCCGCTGACACGATCTCCGCATTGTAGAACCGGAACGCGTCTGCAAAGCCGTTTCCGATCAGATAACCGTGATACAGAAAAACGCTGCACTGTGTTCCCTGCCGTACAAGCAGCACGGCACGGCTGCCCGCCGGCGCGTATTCATAGACCTCCGCGCCTTTGAGCGAAGGCTCCTGCGAGCAGGGCGATTTAAGCGGATGATCATATTCCTTCAGCTCCGTGACAGAACCGAGATATGCGCCGAAGGCCGATTCCGGCACCCCACCTGAAGACGGAAACGCCGCAAAATCGGCGAGATCCTCCGGCTCCTGTGCATCCGCCTGCCGGTACTCCTTTCCGTCAAAATGCAGCACCACGCGGGGATATTGTTCTTCGGCATAGGCGTCCTTGTCCGGATCGGACTTCACGGTTGACGGAAACAGCCCGTAAAGCAGATCGGAGACCGGCTGCTTCTGCGTTCCGTCATTCTGCGTGACCGCTGTATTCTGTCCGGCACGGTCAGTCGTATTCTCAGGGGCAGAAGTCCCTGCGGACCGCGAGCCCTCCGCCTGTGTCAGAACGGTCTGCGCCGGCTGAATGACAGTTCCGGACTGCGCATCCGTCAGAGAGGAACCGTTCTGCTGCAGTGTGCCGGAGACTGTTCCGGCTTCTGTGCGATCCTGCGTAACGGGCTCTGTATGATCGGCCGGAACGGCTTCTGTGCGTTCCTGCCGGAGCGGTTCTGTGCGGGCAGGTTTTCTGCCTGCGTACAGGGCAGACGCCGCCAGACCTGCAAGTGCACAGCAGCAGAGCGCCGCGGTACGAAGCCTCATGCGCCGCTCCTGCCGGAAGCCGGACGAAACGGCCGAAAACTGCTCCGACTGTGTCAGATATTCCTCTGAAATGCCGCTGACGGCATCGTATATAGTATTCTGTTTCATGTCAAACCTCCTTCAGATACCTTCTGAGCTTTTTCCTCATGCGCATGAGAAGCGTTCTGACATAGTTTTCCCGGATGCCGTACCGTTCCCCGATCACCGTGGACTCCTCCATGAAATAATACCGCCGGACAAACACGGCGCGGTCACGCACGCTGAGCGTTTGAAGAAACGCGTTCAGATGCGCGGTCAGGGCGTCGCTGCCGATTCCCGGCGGCAGACAGTCCGCGAGCTCACGGAGCAGGAGCAGATCCTTCCGGACGATTTCATCGGGATCAACGGAAAAGACTTCTGCCAGCCGCAGAACGGTCTGATAATCGGGGCGGCGCTTTCCCGTTTCCCATTTGGAAACGAGATCGCGGGAGACGAACAGCTTTTCAGCAAGCTGCTCCTGTGTCAGATTGGCCTTCATGCGCAGCGCTGTAATGATCTGACCGGTCTGCATCAATTTCATCACCTCCGGCTGCAGTTTTATTATAGCACGCGCCCGGCGGAGCCGCAAGAGACAAAATGTATCACCCGAAAAGCAGAAAAACCCCCGCAGATTCCGGAAAACCTGCGGGGAGACGCTTTCATTTCAGGCTGCGGGATTCACTGCTTTCCGCCGTGACAGGCATCGTGCATGGCACATCCTGCGCAGCCGCATCCGCAGGATGTCTTGCCGGCCTTTCTGTTCCGGCGGATTGAAATCAGGATTGCCGCGACAACCGCTGCAAGCACAAGCGAGATGATGAGCGTTCCCGCGTTTTCTGAGAGCCATGTGAACATCCCGGATCCCTCCTTACTGTCTGGGCTTTGCCGTCAGCTTCGTCGCTTCCTGATACCGCTTGAAAAACACCATGTAGACCATGAACACTGTCAGCGCCGCGGCACAGATAAGTGCCGGAATGCTGTACTGTCCGCCGCTCAGCAGCCCGCCGAACTGATTGACCGCCAGCGCGACGGCGTAGGCAAAGCAGGTCTGATAGCAGAGTGCGAACCATGTCCATTTCGCGCTCTTCATCTCGCGGCGGATCGCACCGATCGCGGCCGCACACGGCGCGCAGAGCAGATTGAACACAAGGAACGAATATGCAGAAACCTGTGTGAACACCGTGCTGAGCTCCTGCCAGACAGTCCGGTCGCCGCCGCCGTAGAGAATGCCCATCGTGCTGACGATGCTCTCCTTTGCAGCGATTCCGGTCAGCGACGCGACTGCTGCCTGCCAGCTTCCCCATCCAAGCGGCGCAAAGATCCACGCGATCGCCGAGCCGATTCTGCCGAGCACCGAGCGGTCAAGCTCATCCTCGGCGAGCATCCGGAAGGAGCCGTCCGCGAAGCCGAAGCGTGACAGGAACCAGATGATGATCGTTGAGAGCAGAATGACCGAACCGGCCTTCTTGATGAACGACCAGCTGCGCTCCCACATCGAGCGGAGCACATTACGGAGCGGCGGCAGATGATAGGCAGGCAGCTCCATGACAAACGGCGAGGGTTCGCCCGAAAAGAGCTTTGTCTTCTTGAGCATCAGGCCGGAGACGATGATCGCCGCCATGCCGATGAAATAGGCGGAAACCGCGATCAGCGGTGTGCCGCGGAAGACTGCGCCCGCGATCATCGCGATGAACGGCACCTTTGCGCCGCAGGGGATGAAGGTCGTCGTGATGATCGTCATACGGCGGTCGCGCTCGTTTTCGATCGTGCGGCTTGCCATGATGCCCGGTACGCCGCAGCCCGTTCCGACCAGAATCGGGATGAACGATTTGCCGGAAAGGCCGAACTTCCGGAACAGCCTGTCCAGCACAAAGGCGATTCGCGTCATATAGCCGCAGGCTTCCAGAAACGCCAGCAGCAGAAACAGCACCATCATCTGCGGCACGAAGCCGAGCACCGCACCGACACCCGCGACGATGCCGTCCAGGATCAGCCCCTTGAGCCATTCCGCCGCGCCGGCTTTTTCCAGTCCCGAGCGGACCAGCGCCGGAATACCCGGCACGAAAATACCGTCATCCGCGGGATCCGGCGCACCGAATCCGTTTGCGCGGAAGTGCTCCGCCGCATCCAGATACGAAACGCTGATGACATCTTCGCCGGCATTGATCGGCACTCTGTCATAAAAGACCGTATAATCAGCGGTTCTGAGCGTTTCGGGATCCTCTACGGTGATCTGCGCGGTTTTTTCGCCGGAAACGGCATCCATTTTCTGAAGCGCCGCCTCCGCGTCAAAATCCTCTGCCTCCGGATCGATCTCGCAGAAGGCACGGACCGCGTTCAGGGCTTCGTCATAGGCTGCGGCCTTGTTTTCATAGGCCTCTGCCCCGATCCCGAACAGATGGAAGCCGCTTCCGAACAGTTTTTCGTTTGTCCAGTCTGTCGCCCACGCGCCCGGCCCCTTCATCGCAATGAAATACACCAGGAACATGATGACCGCGAAGACCGGCAGGCCGAGCCAGCGTCCCGTGACAACACGGTCGATCCGGTCAGAGAGCGTGCTGCCGGCGTTGTGCTTTTTGTAGCAGGTCTTCAGCACCTCTGTGATGTAATTATACCGTTCATTCGTGATGATGCTTTCGGCGTCGTCATCCAGCTCCTTTTCAGCGGCGGCGATGTCGCGCTCGATATGCCGGCGCGTGTCCTCCGGCAGCATCAGCTGCTCCATGATCATTTCGTCGCGCTCAAAGATCTTGATCGCGTACCAGCGCTGCTGCTCGTCCGGCAGCTCGTGGATGACCGCTTCCTCGATGTGCGCGAGCGCATGCTCCACTGCGCCGGAGAAGGTGTGCGACGGGACTGTTTCGCCCTTTTTCGCCGCCCTGACAGCAGTTTCCGCAGCCTCGTCGACGCCGGTGCCCTTCAGCGCGGAGATCTCAACGATCTCGCAGCCGAGGCGGCGCGCCAGTTTCTGCGTGTCGAGTTCATCGCCGTTTTTCCGCACGATGTCCATCATGTTGATCGCGACGACAACAGGGATGCCGAGCTCGATGAGCTGTGTCGTCAGATAGAGATTGCGTTCGAGGTTCGTGCCGTCAATGATGTTGAGGATCGCGTCAGGCCGCTCGCCGACCAGATAATTCCGCGCGACGACCTCTTCCAGCGTATAGGGTGACATCGAATAAATGCCGGGCAGATCGGTGATGATCACGCCCTCCTGCTTTTTGAGCCTGCCCTCTTTCTTTTCCACCGTGACACCCGGCCAGTTGCCGACAAACTGATTCGATCCCGTCAGGATGTTGAACAGCGTGGTTTTGCCGGAATTCGGATTGCCTGCAAGGGCGATTCGGAGATCCATGCAGATGCTTCCTTTCGTAAGTTATATACGGCTAACTGCAAAACCGCACAAGCAGGCTGCCGCCTGCTGCCGCAGCCTGTGCGGAATCGCTGTGATCACTCGACCTCGACCATGGCCGCGTCCGCCTTTCGCAGAGACAACTCATAGCCGCGGAGGTGGATCTCGATCGGATCGCCCAGCGGGGCCGCCTTGCGCACAAAGATCTCAACGCCCTTGGTCAGGCCCATGTCCATGATCCTGCGCCGGATCGCGCCCTCACCGTGCAGCTTCACGACTCTGACCGTGCTGCCGATCGGCACATCACGCAATGTTTTCATCTTGATTCTCCTTCCGTAATCCGCACAGGCACGCCGTTCACAGCGCAGCCTGTCAGATTCATGCCGTAAGGTTAGCTTAACCTAACATCAACTATATTGTACCATCGAATCAGTGTTTTGTCAAGTCGTTCGGGGCGTTTTTCTGATTTTCGTGATTCTCTCCAATCTATTAGACAAGGCTAACATTCATCCTGTCCGGGTTGCATAAAAGGGCAGGAAGAGGGCTCTTACACAAAAACACGCCGTGTCACGGCAGAACCGCGGCACGGCGTCTTGCACAGTTTCTTCATGTGCGCTTTGCTCCCGCACAGTCCTCACGGTACGGGCATTCCGCGCAGGATTTGCCGCAGCAGAAGCGGCGGGCATCCCTGACAGGCTGATGCGAAAGCCCGATCAGCGCGGTCACGGATTTCATCGGGACCATTGTGCACTGGGGCGTGACCGTCAGCCCGATGCGCTTTTCTGCATCCAGCAGGCGCACAAGATCTGCCTGCTGCGCAATCGGGAAATCACCGTATCCGGCGCTGAAACGCTCCGTGAAATACGGATAGGGCAGCGTTTTTTTCAGCTCCTGTTCCAGCGCGGAGCAGATATGCTCGATCGCCGCGCCTGCCGCGGCATCCAGCAGGAGTGCCTTTGTCATGTCACTGCGTTCCGCGCGCCGGATCAGACTGTCCGTGCTGCCCGAAAGCGTCGCAGCAAGCAGCACCGCCGCCTCGCAGCCCGAAAGATGCAGCGCGATGTCCTTTCCGATCAGCGGAAGCGTGCCGAGCACCACACCGGATTCCGTGTGCGTCAGCGGGATCTGCCGCCAGACTGTTCTGGGCTGTGCGGCACGGCAGAGCGCTTCGATCGCGGCATCCAGCTCCGCTGTGAGCCGTTCGTCGAGCGACGGTGTCCGCAGAAACTGCAGGATCTCCGTGCGGTCAAAATCGGCGGGCGTCATTCGGAAACCGCCTCTGTGATGTAGCGTGCCACATCCGGATTGTTCATCGTGTAGAGGTGGATGCCGTCAACCCCATGCTCTCTGAGATCTGTGATCTGCTCGATCGCGTATTCAAGACCGGCCGCCTTCAGCGAGGCGGGATCGTTTGCGTAGCGTGCCATGAGCTTGGCCAGACGCTTCGGAATACTCGCGCCGCAGAGCGAGACCATGCGCTCAATGGATTTTTTGGAGGTCACGGGCATGATGCCCGCCTCGACCGGCACAAAGATGCCCGCCGCGGCGATTTTTTCGCGGAACCGGTAAAAATCCCTGTTCGAATAGAACAGCTGTGAGATCAGATGCGACGCACCTGCCCCGACCTTTTCCTTCAGGTGCAGGATATCCGTATCCAGATCGGGCGCCTCCGGGTGTCCCTCCGGATAACAGGCGGCGGCAATGTCAAATTCGTCCGCGGCGCTGTTTTCGCGGATAAACGTGATCAGGTCGGTCGCGTAAGCAAAATCCGTCTGCGGCGGAACGGCGGGATTCCGGTCGCCGCGCAGCGCGAGAATGTTCTCCACGCCCAGTGCGCGGAACTGCTTCAGCTTTTCCAGCACACTCTCCTTCGTCTCGTTGATGCAGGGCAGATGTGCGATGGAGGGAATGCCGTGTGTCTCCTGAATCGTCCGGCAGATCTCGGCGGTTGAGGCACCGGGCACAGAGCCGCCGGCGCCGTAGGTCACGCTGATGAAATCCGGCGAAAGGTCTCTGAGTGCCGCAAGCGTTTCAAAGATGCGCTCAATCGGCACATCGGGCTTCGGCGGAAAGACCTCGAAGGAATACACGGATCTGTTGTGAAATAACGCAGCAGCTTTCATATCATTTTTCCTTTTCTTATGGAGAATCAGTCCGGCGGGAACGCGCTGTTCAGGCGTTGGACCGGTAATAGTTGTATCCGCAGATCAGCAGAGAGGCAAACCAGATCAGATCGGCTGCCAGGATCATCCGGAAATCGACTGCGGGGAGCGGTCTGCTTTCCGCACGGAAATACGGCACGGCCCGCTCCAGCAGGAGCAGCAGATTCAGCAGAAGCGGCGGCAGACTGCACAGCAGCGACACGGTCTGACCGACACGCTTACGGATGCCCTGTTTGCGCCGGAATATCCGCATGAACGCATAGATCAGGAGCATCAGCATACAGGCCGGCAGCGTCACGAGCAGCAGAGCGAAGATCCACTCCGAAATGGAAGCGCCGAACACCGTTTTCCCAAGCAGCGCGGTGATTTCCGCAGTATCGGTCTTCACATCATAGTTCAGCCTGAACGCATACGCGAATCGGTTTTTCGGGCAAAGCGAAACGGAAGGGCCGACCTGCAGCACATTCCCGCGGCTGTCACAGCGCGCGACCCGGAATTCACGGTATGCCGCACAGAAACCGCGCAGCGCCTCAGATGAATCAAACCAGAACCCGAGATGCTTTCCGCCTGATGCGTTGTGCACCCTGAGCGTGTCTGTCAGGCGGTATTCCGCGCAGACAAAACCGTCCTCCGCGTACCGTTCAATCTCAGAACCCTTCAAATCCTCCGGCGCACTGTCCGTCAGCATGGTGCCCTCCGGCGGCATGAGCAGAAGATATGCCCGTTCGCCCTCCGGCAGATTCTGCAGCGTGACATCCAGCGACACATCCGGCGTACAGCCTGTCAGCAGGAGCAAAAGCATCAGAAGCGCCGGAAAAAACCATCTGTACCGTTTCATATCAGTCAAGGCTCCAGTCGATCGGCGTCATGCCGTTTGCCGCAAGGAACGCATTGGTCTTTGAGAAATGCCGGCAGCCGAAAAAGCCGTGATATGCGGAAAGCGGGCTCGGATGCGGACATTGCAGGATCAGATGCCCCGGATTGGTGATCAGCGACGCCTTTTTCCGCGCGTTGCCTCCCCAAAGCAGAAAGACCATTGGCTGACGGCGTTCATTCAGCAGACGGATGACCGCGTCAGTCAGCTGCTCCCAGCCCATGCCCTGATGCGAATTTGCCTGTCCCGCACGGACGGTCAGCGCCGCGTTGAGCAGCAGAACGCCCTGCTTTGCCCATTTTGTCAGGTCGCCGCCCTTTCCGCTGTTGTCAATGCCGAGATCGTCACGGATCTCTTTGAAAATATTGACGAGCGACGGCGGCGGCGCGATGCCCTGCCGCACAGAAAAGCTCAGCCCGTGCGCCTGCCCCTCGCCGTGATAGGGATCCTGTCCGAGGATCACGCATTTCACGGCCTCATAGGGCGTATATTTCAGCGCGTTGAAAATATCGTACATATCGGGATATACTGTCTTTGTGCGGTATTCCGCGATCAGAAACTGCCGGAGCCTCTGATACCATTCCGATTCAAATTCCGGCTTCAGCAGAATATCCCAGTCATTTCCGATGTGAACCATATCTGCTTCCTCCGGTCAGGGCTTTCCCTGCAGGACATAGTACTTCCAGCCGCTGCTGTTGAGCTCCATGGGATATTCGCCGGGCAAAGAGCTGTTGTCGGCGTTCTTTGCAATGATATAGTGCTCCTGATTGAGGAAGCCGCCCTGCGCCTTCATGACGAACAGCACGGCAGAGCCGGTGGAGCGGATCTGCACGCAGTCCTTTTCGATCACCTTGCGGACGCCCTCCGAATAGGCGCGGTAGGCGTTGGAGTCTTCCTCCGGAACGCCGTATGTGCGGCCGGCGGTCACAGCGCCGTCAATGATCGCGGACGCCTCCTTTTCAATCAGGTAGTCCGCGACCGCATCAAAGGAATCCTGCTGCGCGGTCAGCTCCTCCTGAATTTTCTCCGGCGTGATGTTCGCGTCACGCATCAGAAGGAACCACACAAAGGAACCGGCAAGTGCGATGAAGATTGCGACATAGATCCAGTGTCTGAGCTTTTGTTTAGACATGACGGTGACTCCTTTATCAAGCAGTTGTAACGGGACATTCGGCCGCAGGCACTGCAGCCGCGTCGCCGACCGCGGTCACGGCACGGTAACCCGCCGCTTCAATGCGGCGTTCCAGACAGCCGCGGCATTCCGCGGCCTCTTCGCCCGTGCAGATCTTGTTTTCGTAGAGGGAATACAGCTTCCGGACGCGCACAGGAGACAGATTCGGCATGACGACATTCGCGCCCGCCCTGAGCGCAAGCTCTCTGCCGTTCGGCGCGACCGTTCCGAAGGCCGTTGTCGCGGGGATCAGGGCATTCGGGAAGAGCAGCCGCAGCATCGCGACAATGCGCAGTCCGCGTTTCAGATCTCCCGACGGCTGCCCCGCAAAGGGCGTGTCCGGATGCGTCAGATACGGCCCCACACCGATCATCTGCGGGCGGAGTTCCTGCAGAAAACGGAAATCGGCAAGCAGCGTTTCCGGCGTCTGACCGGGTGAACCGATCATGAAGCCGCTCCCGACCTGATAGCCGATCTCTCTGAGATCAAAGAGACAGCGCTTCCGGTTTTCAAGTGACATCGGATCAGGGTGCAGCTGTCTGTAATGTGCTTCGTCGGCGGTCTCATGCCGCAGCAGATAGCGCCGCGCTCCCGCGTCAAAAAACGCCTGATAGCTCTCCCTTGTCTTTTCGCCGACGGAAAGTGTCACGGCACAGTCGGGGTAACCCCGATGCAGCGCCGACACGATCTCACAGATCCGTTCATCGGTGAAATACGGATCCTCGCCGCCCTGCAGCACAAAGGTGCGGTAGCCGAGGCGATAGCCCTCCGCCGCGCAGGCAAGGATCTCGTCTGTTGTCAGACGGTAGCGCTGCGCGTTCCGGTTGCCGTGCCGGATGCCGCAGTAATAGCAGTCATTTTTGCAGTAATTCGTGAATTCGATCAGTCCGCGCAGATAGACCGCGTCGCCGTACCAGTGCCGCCGGACGGCGTCCGCCGCCGCAAACAGCGCAGTATCGTCCCGCGGTTCATCGGCAAGCAGCGAAAGCAGCAGCGCGTCATCCGCGTCCTGCCGCAGCCGGAGAAACTCCGATACTGAATCCGGCACGCCCGCTCACTTCCCTTCCGCAGCGATCCACTGCTTCCACACAGCGGATGCCTCGCCGACCGTCGCCTTCTGTCCGTCGCGCACGACCGGCGTGCGGATCAGCGTCGGATCCTCCAGCAGTTTTTCCGCCTGCGCATCCGGCAGCAAATAGGAAACCAGCGCCGCGTCCGGGTGCTTTTCGTCGATCAGCTTCTCAATGCCGCCCACCGCACGGATCACGGATTCCAGTTCACGGCGGCTCATGCCCTTTTCCGGCAGGTTGATCATCTGAAAGCGGATGCCGCGCTCCTTGAAGAAGCGCTGTGCCTTTTTCGTTTCAAAGCATTTCGATTTTCCGAAGATCTGGATATTCAGTTTCGCTTCCCCCTTCAGTTCACAGCCTTGCCGATCCGGGATTCCGGATAGCATTTCGCATAGAGCTCCAGCATATCCCTGACCATGTACTTCGCGTTCTTTCCGCCCTCGATCATCGCGCAGAAGGCGATCTCGGGATCGTCCGCCGGCGCAAAGCCGATCACAAAGGAATCCGTGCCGCGCGGAGACTGCGGGGTACCGGTCTTGATGGCCGTCTGGAAGCCGATCCTGTTCAGGTCATACTGTGCGGGCATCTGTGTCTTTGCCGCGCCGATCATGCCCTGCTTCACGGTATCGAACACGCCGTCATAATGCTGCTCGATCGTCTCGGCGACGACCGGCTCCGTGACGGAAAGCCGCTCATTCATGCCGTGATCCCAGTAAGCCTCAACGAGATGCGGCTGATAGCGAACGCCCTTGTTCGCGACGGTCGACGCGACGGTCGCCATCTGCAGCGGCGTGACCTGCACCTCGGACTGTCCGATCGCGGCCTGCAGCAGATTGCCGATATACCACGGGATGCCGAGCTTTTCATAGGTCTCCGGGCAGGCGAGATAGCCGCCGCTGTCACCCGATTCCAGCCCGAGCGGACTGCCGAGACCGAATTTGTTTTCGTATTCGAGCAGGCGGTCAAGGCCGAGCCGCTGCGCCAGTTCATAGAAGTAAATGTTGCAGGAGACGGTCAGCGCCTGCGACACGGCGATGCTGTGATGCTCGCCGGTGCAGTGAACGGTCTGGTCAATGAACTTATAGTTCCTGCCGCAGTAGAAGCTGGTGTTCTTTGTGACAACACCGGTATTGAGTCCGGCCGTCGCGGTGATCGTCTTGAAGGTCGAGCCGGGACGGTAGAGACCGTCTGTCGCGCGGTTGACCAGCGGCGTGTCGGCCCGCTCCGCAACGGCGCTGTAATCCTCAAGCAGCTCCGAAAGGTCATAGGTCGGCAGTGTCGCCATACCGCGCACCGCGTTGTCCTTCGCGTCCAGCACAACAAACGCGCCGCAGTTCGCCTTGCGGCATTCGCTGTCGGTCGCGCGCAGATGCGCCGTGTATTCCGAAAGGATCGCCTGAAGTCCGGTCTGGAATTCGCTGTTGACGGTCAGCTGCACCGTCTTGCCGCCGACAGGCTCCGCCGCGACGCGCACAGAGCTGACATCGCCGTTCGTGACGGTGATCTCGCGCCTGCCGTTCGTGCCGCGCAGCTCGGATTCAAGCGCCTGCTCCAGTCCGGTCTTGCCGACCTGATCGGAGAGCGCGTAGTCGGAATGGCCGTTTTCCTTCAGCCGTTCAAATTCCTCGCGGGAATAGATCGGGCCGATATAGCCGATCTCATGCGGGAGCACATTGCCGCTGACGACATCGCGGATCGCCTCCTCGACGATGTTGATGCCGCGGAGCTTCACGCGCAGCTCCTTGATGCGGGCAACCGTCCCGATGCTGACATCACGGGAGAGGTAAAAGACATTCGACATGGAGAAGCTGCGCAGCAGCATCTCATAGCGGATGCCGGCGATCAGCCGCTGCTCCTCCGCGGAGTAGTCGGCGGAGATCGCGTAGTCGGAGATCAGCTTGTCCACGCAGTTTTCCGCTGTCGCGTAGCTGTTGAGATGCAGGATCTCCCGCATGGATGCGACATCGCTTTCGCGTCCGGCCTCAAAGACATAGGGCATTGTGCGGGAAACGGGCATCGTGTCGCTGACGGTGCAGCCCGCCTCCTGCAGCATCCGCGCGGTCTCCAGCAGGACGGCATTTCCCTCTGCCGCGTCAGCGGGGAAATACGCCTTTTCAACAATGACATGATAGCCGATCGTGTTGGAAATGATGGGCTTGCCGGCCGTATCGACGATCTCGCCGCGCGCCGCGGGGATGACCTGTCCGTAGACGGCCTGATTCGCGGGGCGCACGACCTCCGTGTCATCCGCGCCGACGATCTGCAGCATCATCAGCCGCCAGATGCCGAGCGAAGCGGCTGCCAGCACCAGCACGATCAAAAAGCTGTTTCGGATCAGCTCGGAGAGCTGCCGGAAGAATTCTTTCATAGGCTGTTATCTGCTTTCCCGGAAGGCAGTGTCCGGTTCACACGCCTCCGAACTGATCAGAGAGCGTGATCTCCGTGTAATCTGCGGTGAAGTGTTCTGCGGTATCGAGCCGGACGGGCTTCTGCTCGCCGGTCTGCATATTTTTGAGCTGTCCTTTGCCCTCAGAGAGTTCATTTGAGCCGAGCACGACCAGATAGCGCGCGCCGAGCTTGTTGGCGTATTTCATCTGTGCCTTGAAGCTGCGCCCCGCAAGGTCGAATTCTGCGCGGGCACCGAGCGTGCGAAGCGCGTTTGCGTAGGAGAGTGCGGCGGGGTATGCCGCTTCATCCATCGGCGCGAGATAGACATCGCAGACCGACGGCTCCAGGAATTCGCAGCCCTGCTGCTCCATCGTCAGGATCAGACGCTCAAGCCCCATGCCGAAGCCGAGCGCGGGAACGGACTGCCCGCCGAGCTGCTCGATCAGCCCGTCGTATCTGCCGCCCGCACAGACTGTTCCCTGTGCGCCGATATCCGACGAAATGAACTCAAAGACGGTCTTTGTGTAGTAATCAAGGCCGCGGACGATCTTCGGATTGATGACGAACGCAACGCCCATGCCGGTCAGAGCGGTCTTCACGGCCTCAAAATGGGCTTTGCAGTCATCGCAGAGATAGTCCAGAATGACAGGCGCGTCCTTGCTGAGTTCCCTGTCCTCCGGGCTCTTGCAGTCCAGAAGGCGCATCGGGTTGCGCACAAGGCGCTCCTGACAGGTCTCGCAGAGCTTCTCTTTGAAGGGTGTGAAATACGCCCGCAGTGCCTCCTGATACTTTGCGCGGCAGGCGGGGCAGCCGATGCTGTTCAGGTTGAGCACGATGTTCTTCAGTCCGAGACGGTCCAGAACGGTCTTGCCGAGCAGAATGACCTCCGCGTCGGCATAGGGCGAGGCAGCGCCCGCCATTTCCACGCCGAATTGGTGAAATTCACGGAGCCGGCCGGCCTGCGGCCGCTCATGCCGGAAGCAGGAGAGCTGATAAAAGACCTTCTGCGGGAGCGCCTCCGCGAGCAGCCCGTTCTGGAGCATCGCACGGATCGTGCCGGCGGTGCCCTCCGGGCGCAGCGTGAACTGCGTCTCCTTCGCGATGACCGAATACATCTCCTTCTGCACGACATCGGTCGTTTCGCCGACAGAGCGCTGGAAGAGCTCCGTCACCTCAAAGGTCGGCACGCGGATCTCCGAAAAGCCGAAGGATTCCGCGATCTCGCGCGTCACGCGCTCGACCGTGTACCACTTGCGGATGCGCTCCGGCGTGACATCTTCGGTGCCGTTGGGACGCTTCAAATAATTTGCCATAGGACAAGGTTCCTTTCCGTAACATAAGGATTGCCCCGTTCACTGAGGAAGGGGCAATCGGGTGTCTGTTCAAATCCGCAGCCCTTCGCCGCGCAGAGCTTTCCGCACGGGAGCCGCCGCTTTACATCACAGGATTTCCGATCTCGCGCCAGTCGAGGTCGCCGCGCTCCAGTGCGAGGATCAGTGCCTCCGCTGTCGCGATATTCGTCGCAACAGGGACATTGTGCACATCGCAGAGACGGAGCAGGTTCATATCGTTCGGCTCGGTCGCCTTCGGGTTGATCGGATCGCGGAAGAAGAGCAGCACATCGATCTCATCGCAGGAAATGCGCGCGGAGATCTCCTGTCCGCCGCCCTGAGCGCCGCTCAGAAAGCGCTTGATGGGCAGTCCGGTCGCTTCGGAGACCTGCTTGCCGGTCGTGCCGGTCGCGCAGAGATTGTGATGGCTCAGGATTCCGGAATACGCGGTGCAGAACTGGATCATCAGCTCTTTTTTGGCATCGTGTGCAATCAGAGCAATCGTCATAGAAGTGTCATTCCTTTCTGAATCTGGTCTTTCTGGATATTACCGGATCTCTCCGGCAAATGGCTGAGGCCTGTGCTTCGTTTTCAGCCGATCTTGACTGTCAGCGGAGCCGACTCACCGCGCAGCCGCTTTGCAATCGCGTCAAATGCAGCAAGGCTCGGCGCATTGGAAGGAAGCGGCTCGCCCTTGCCTGTCGAGATCAGAAGCTGATCGTCCTCCGGCACAACGCCGATGAGCTGCACGCCGATCATGTCGATGATCTCGTCCAGATCGCGCACGAGCTTGGCACCGATCGCCTTTTTGCTGACCTTGTTGATGATGAGACGCTGCCGGCGGTTGCCGCGGGCATAGAACTCATCAGACATCATCTGCGCGTCGCGCACGCAGATCGGATCCGGCGTCGTCACGACAAGGATCAGGTTTGCCTGTTCCACGATGTCAAAAACATGGTTGTTGATGCCGGCACCGGTGTCGATGATGATGTAGTCATAATATTTGCGGACAGCACGGCAGATGTCGATGATCTGCTCGACTGTAACCGTCTGGAAGGGATTCTTGGGCGCGCAGAGCACGAACAGATTGCTTGCCATCGGGACGCGTGTAACGGCGTCAAGCGCGTTGATCTTGCCTTCGAGCACATCACTCAGGTCATACTTGATCTGATTGGTCATGCCGAAAATGATGTCGATGCAGCGCAGGCCGAAATCAAGTTCGATGATCAGCGTGCGGCTGCCCTGCTTGGCGAGTGTATAGCCGATTCCTGCACAGATGGAAGATTTTCCGGTACCGCCCTTTCCGGAGGTCACCGCAATCATTTTGGACATATATTCAGGCTCCTTTCATACCCGCACGCGGGGTATCTGTCTGAGGTCTTCCTGCACATCCGGTGCAGTTCAGCCCCGTTCCGGCAGACCTGTACCGGGGAACAGCACAATCTGCCTCTTATATATTATACCACAAACAGCGGATTTGTCAAATCCTTTTTTGCCCGAACACAAAAGATTGTTATTATTGTGCTTTTTCGAGGGTGGGCTTTGTGCATTATGCCGAATATCCGCGCAATAATAACCGTGATATTCTCAACTATTGCGGTATTTTCACGGCTGTGCAGAGACCACGACCGTCTGGGACACGGTCGTTGCCGTGGTCTGCGCGGTGTCCGCGTCCGCGATGCGGATGGTTTTGATCGCCTGCCGGAAATCCTGATAATAGCCGCCGAAGGTCTCGGCGCGGCTCTTGCAGGTGACGATATAGGAGCGGTTGTCCTTTATCAGAACAGCGGTGATGCAGCGCATATCCTGCCGGGCATTCTCACCCAGGAGCGCGTAGCTGAATTCGAGCACCTTGCAGGAGACGCCGCTGTCCAGCGCGATTGTCTCCTCCTTGACCAGCTGAAACTCATCCGCGGACTCCGCATACTGCTTCTTCATGTCCTCCGCATAGGGATCCAGCTGCTCGCCGGGGATCAGGATCTTCTCGCCGGTGATGATGATCGAAGCGTCGTTGCGGACAAAATACTTATCAATGTACGCGGAACCGGTTTCGGTGAATCCTGCGGGAAGCTGCATGGAAAAGCGCTCCGGCATCGAGGCGGGAACGATCAGCTGTTCAGAGCTCAGCGTAACCGCCGGTGAAACAGAGGATTCGTTTTTGTTTTTTGCGCTCCGCTTGCCTGCGATGCCCATATAAATGGCAGTCAGCAGCATCAGAACCAGCAGCACAATGATCGCGGCAGTATATTTCTGTGACATGACCGGTATGCTCCTTTCGGATGGATATACATTGAAAAGCCGATGCAGCACGCATCGGCTCTCGGGCATCTGCCCGCGTGACCAGACCTGTAAGCCGGGTTTTGTCCTGTGCGAAATGCACTTGTGCAGCCATTTATCTAGGCGGTGCGTCGCCGCATCGCTCAAGCCGCCTTTGCGCATGACCCGCCGAGCAGGCGTTTGCGGTCATACACACCAATCGGCGTTGCATCGGATAGGGTTTACACGGCAGCGCATTCTCATGCGCTCCGGTGGGCTCTTACCCCGCCTTTCCACCATCGCTCCGCCGGCTTTCGCCCGCGGGGCAGTCTCATTTCTGTTGCACTTGCCCTGGAGTCGCCTCCGGCTGCTGTTAGCAGCTATCCTGCTCTGTGATGCCCGGACTTTCCTCGTCAGCTGAAGCGCTGCCGCGGCCGCACAGTCTGCTCACGGCTTTTATTGTATCACATTCCGGGCAGTTTTGTCAAGAGTGCGGCGAAAACGGGCACATTCGCCCCGGATTCCTCAAATCCGGGTGACGGGCAGCGAATTCCCCGCCTGAAGGCGGGGATATGCATTCCGATATCGGGCGCGCATTATTTCTTCCGGTCCTCAGCGCCCTCCATGAGCTCCTCCACATACTTCGGAAGCATGAACGCGCCGGTATGCAGGTTCGGGGTGTAATACCATGTCTTGATGTCACGCTTTTTCCAGCGCTTCGCGTCAAAATCGCGCAGCGGGTGATATTTCTTTGAAGCGAAGCCGAACAGCCAGTAGCCCGCCGGACAGGTCGGGATATGCGCCTGATAGACGCGGCAGATCGGGAACACGCGGAACGCCTTCTGGTGCATCGCCTGACACGCCGCCTCATCCTCGTCATAGAACGGGCTGCCGTGCTGATAGACCATGATGCCGTCATCCTTGAGCGCCTTGTAGCACAGCCCGTAGAACTCCTTTGTGAAGAGCCCCGCGGTGTGGCCGAAGGGATCGGTCGCGTCGTTGATGATGAGATCGTACTCGCCGTGGCGCGTGCGCAGCGCCCGGAGACCGTCCTGATTGTAGATCGTGACTCTGGGGTCGTCAAGGCCCTTTGCGTTGTCCGGGAAATACTCACGGCAGACCTCGACAAACATCTCGTCCGGCTCAACGACATCGATCGTCCTGATCTCCTCGTAATGGGAGAGCTCTCTCGCGACACCGCCGTCGCCGCCGCCGATGACCAGCACATGCTTGACATCCGGGTGAACGGCCATCGGAACATGCACGATCATTTCGTCATAGATGAACTCGTCCTTCTCGGAGAAAATCACGCTGCCGTTTGAAACAAGGAACCGCCCGAACTCCGCCGAATCAAAGACGTCGATCCGCTGGAAGTCGCTCTGTCCGCTGTAAAGCTGCTTTTCGCACCGGATCGACGCCTTCACATTGTCCGTGTGCATTTCGGAAAACCAGAATTCCATATCTGTTCCTCCCTCAGAGACTGAATTTCGGCCTGCCGTCAAAGATGTGGATGCGCGAGATATCCTTTGCGCGGCGCATCAGCTCGTTGATGTCTGTTCTGACGACAAACTCGTATTCTTCCTTTGTAACCGGCACCGCCCAGAGCAGGTTGACCTGATCGCCGCCGACGCGGTCATACTGCGGGGCAGGCAGCCCGCGCAGCGCGCGCGTATTGACGAACAGAAAGGCGTGAAAGCCGGGAATGCCGTCCCATGTGTTCGTGTGGCCGTGCGCAAAGAAAGTCAGGTCGCGGTGGATGCACTGCGCCAGCGACATGAAGCAGTTGTAAGCCTGCATTTTCACAGCACTGACCGCTTCCTCCGCGGCAAATCCGAACTCGATGCGGCGGTGCTCCTCCGCGTTCCGGACATACATTTCGATGCGGGGCATCATGAAATGGCTGATGCCGGCGGTGAAGCCGTAAACGATGCCGTTCTTTTTGCCCTCAATGACCGCGCGCGGCGGAAATTTCCCGCCGTCGATCGCGTAATACTGCGTATGCGGACCGAAAAAGCGCTCCGCGGCCGCGATGTGAAAGGCCTGCGTGTCCTTCCAGTAGGAGCCGTCGACCGTCTTCTCCCAGAACATATCACCGCGGAAGGCTCTGTCCAGCATTGCGTCCCGCGCCTGCTCGTTCAGCTCCCACGCGTAAAGCTGCTGGCCTGCGGCATAGCGCGCATAGCCGTGAAATCCCTGGTAGCCGCTCCACGGCGGAATGACGGCAAGCACATTGCCGTTCTGCATCAGCAGTGCCGCATCTCCTGTCTCAAACCACAGGATCTTCAGCCCCTCCGGCGAAATGTCGATGCCCTCCGCGGCGTGCGTAAAGCCGCCCTTCGGCATCATCGGGGCGCGGTCGCGCTGCCATGTGTGTTCGTTCAGCTCATCCGGCGCAGGCTTGCGGTTGCAGACCCAGCAGCTTCGGACATTGTCAGGGCTTTTTGCGAGGATGTTGAACAGATAAAAATAGACCGTATCGTCTGCCTGCTCGACATGTGCCGTGATCGGACAGACCGGGGATTCACTTTCAAGAAGAATTTTGTTGCTCATTCATTCCGCCGCCTTTATTCGTTTAATCTTTGTAAAGCAGTTCTTTGCCGCGGACAAACGGACCGTGGTATTCGTAGTAGTAATAGGTGGAGTCCCACATGATATGCTCGTACTCCCGGACACAGGTCCTGCCCTGCCATTCCACGGTGCTGTCCTCCAGATGATAAAAGCCGTAATACAGCCAGCTGTATCCCAGACCGCACACAGCCGCTCCCGACCAGAGCACGACCGTGAGGATCTTCACTGCCTTCTTCCGGATGCGGAGCAGAAGCTGCAGGATTCCCGCGGCGATGCCGACACCGATGAAGAAAGACAGCGGCTCGCGCAGCCATGCCCGCAGGCGCAGTCCGCACAGTCCGAGTACGAAAAACAGCGCAAGATATGCCGCTGCCGAAATCAGCGACCAGAACAGAATGCTTTTTCTCAGCTTCATACGCCGCCGCCTTTACCGCAGGACATTCAGGTGCTCGATATCCGGGTCTTCCGTTCCCTGCATGGAGCAGCCTTTCTCCTTGGCATAGCGGATATACTGCAGAACATCCTCGGTGATGATCTCGCCGGGCGCCAGGATCGGGATGCCGGGCGGATAGCACATGACGAATTCCGAGCAGATGCGCCCTGCCGTCTGGCTGAGCGGGAGCATCTCCTTGTCGGCGTAGAAGGCCTCCTGCGGCGTTGCCACGACCTTCGGCGCGATGTATTCGAGCGAGAGCATCCCCGTGTTGTCCTTGGCGTACAGCCGCTTGATATCGGCCAGCGCACCGACCAGGCGCTCAATGTCCTGCATCCGGTCACCGATGGAGATGTACGCGAGAATATTGCCGATGTCGCCGAACTCGATCTGGATATCATACTCGTCGCGGAGCAGGTCATAGACCTCGATGCCGGCAAGCCCGATCTCTCTGGTGTAGACCGAGAGCTTTGTCACATCGAAGGCGAAGCAGCTCGTACCGTTGCACAGCTCGGAGGAATAGGCGTAATAGCCGCCGATCTCATTGATCTCAGAGCGTGCGTATTCCGCGATGCCCATGACCTTTGCGAAGGATTCACTGCCGCGCAGCGCCAGATTCCGGCGGGAGATATCGAGGCTGGAAATCAGAAGGTACGAGGCGCTTGTCGTCTGCGTCAGATTGATGATCTGTCGGACATAACCCTCGTTGACCGTCGAATTGAGCAGCAGCAGCGAGCTCTGCGTCAGGCTGCCGCCGGATTTGTGCATGGAGACCGCGGCCATATCTGCGCCGGCTTCCATTGCCGTGACAGGCAGCTTCTCCTGAAAATAGAAATGCGTGCCGTGCGCCTCATCGACCAGCACCTTCATGCCGTGGGCGTGCGCAAGCTGCACGATCGCCCGCAGATCGGAGCAGATGCCGTAATAGGTCGGGTTATTGACAAACACCGCGACCGCGTCGGGGTTTTCCCTGATCGCCTGCTCAAGCTGCGAGAGCTCCATGCCGAGTGCGATGCCGATGCGCGGCTCCACATCGGGATTGACATAGACCGGCACCGCTCCGCAGAGCACCAGCGCGTTGATGACGCTCTTGTGGACATTGCGCGGAACGATGAGCTTCTGCCCCGCCTTGCAGGCCGAGAGGATCATGCTCTGCACCGCAGAGGTCGTGCCGCCGACCATGAAAAAGGCGTGTGCGGCGCCGAAGGCGTCCGCCGCGAGATTTTCCGCCTCCAGAATCACCGAAACAGGATGGCAGAGATTATCCAGCGGCTTCATGGAATTGACATCTATGCCGACGCACTGCTCACCGAGCAGCCGCACCAGCTCCGGATTGCCCCGCCCGCGCTTATGGCCGGGAACATCAAAGGGTACTACGCGCTGCCGGCGCAGGCGTTCCAGCGCCTCATAGACAGGGGCGCGCTTCTGCTTCTCAAAATCCATGGATTTCAACCGATCCTTCTTCTGCGGATTCCGTGCGGATGCGGTCTGCCTGCCGCACGGTCAAAACTTCTGTGTAAAGAGAGAAGGCACCCTGCACGGAGCCATCGTACCGGAATCAGGGCGGCGGAAAACGCCCCCTTGGCGCTGATGAACGGGATGCAGATTGCCTCGCGGATATACTGCATCCATTATATCACAGCAAAGGCGGGCTGTCAAGCGGAATTCCGCAAAAACAGGCGCCGGCCGCCTGTTCGATCTGTTCACAAAAATATGCAGATTCCTGTTATCCCCTTGCATTGCGGCGGTTTCCGTGCTATAATGAAGAAAAGGGCATCCGTGTTCCGCTTCTCAAGCGGCGGACTGCCCGGAACAGGGGGCTTTTATGAAACAGAAACGCTTTTGTTCATGGCTGACCGCACTCGTCACGGCCGTGCTGCCGGCCGCGTCCGCTCCGCCCGCTGCGCAGAACGCCTCCGCGGCGGCGCCTGCGGTCTCTCTGGAGTGCGCAGACACCGCGGGGCGCGTGATCTCCGGCGCGGAATACAGCTTTATGGTGCGTCTGAGCGGCAAGTACATCACGGCAGACAGCAGCGGAAACCTCATGCAGTGGGAAAAACGCGATGACGCTTCGCAGCGCTTTGTCGTCCGTGCGGAAGCGGGCGGATACTGCTCCGTACATCCCGCGGATGATCCCGCAAAGGCATGGACCGTTGAAAACGGCGACAGCACCAACGGAAACAACATTTTCCTCAGCGGATACACCGGAAGTGAGGCACAGCTCTTCCGGCTGAACCGCACCGACGACGCCTATTATATCACCGGAAAATGCAGCGGAAACGCCGCGCTCGATGTCTATGACATCAGCTATGACAACGGCGCGAACATCGACCAGTGGGATTACTGGGCGGGCGAAGGACAGAAATTCTATATCCTGCCCGCGTCCGGCAGTCTCCGCTTCCTGCGCGCCGATCTTGATTTTTCCGGCACGCTGGACGCCAGAGACCTGACGCTCATGAAGCGCGGCCTGCTCGGCGGCTTTGATGAGACCATGACCGCGGTCGCGGACTGCAGCGGCGACGGCAGCGTGACTGCAGCAGATGTGCAGCTTCTGCTGGACGGCCTGCTCGGAAAAGGCTTCGCCTTTGACGCGGAGGTGCAGATCACGGAGGACGCACAGCCGATCGCCTATCTGTTCGCCTACTTCCTCGGCAACGCGCCGGAGCAGGAGCGTCTCTCCTACGCGGTCAGCCTTGACGGGTATCACTTCACCGCACTGAACGGCGGCAAGGCCGTCTGGCAGTCGAGCGTCGGTACAAAGTGCATCCGTGATCCGTATATCTTAAAGGGGGAAGACGGTCTCTGGCATCTGCTCGCGACCGATATGAAATCCTCGCTCGGCTGGAGCAGCAACCGCAACCTGATCTCCGCCAAATCGACCGACCTTGTTCACTGGTTCGATGAATCGCTGATCGAGATCGCGAACAAATACCCGAACATGATGAACTGCGACCGTGCGTGGGCGCCGCAGGCGATCTATGACCCCGAAAAGAAATCCTACATGATCTACTTTGCCGCACGCGTGCCCGGCACAGACGACCGCACGATCATGTACTACGCGTACAGCAGCGACCTGATGAAGCTGGACACGACGCCCGCAGTGCTGCTCGCGCCGCAGAGCGGCCATGACGCGATCGACTCCGATATCATCTATGAAAACGGCAGATATTATATGTACTACAAGGATGAAACGACAAAGGGCATCTTCCTCGCGGAGGCGGAGCACGCGAACGGCCCCTACCGGGAGGTCAAGAAGATCTCCGAAGGAAATCTGGGCGTGGAAGGCCCGAATATCTACAAACTCAACGGTAAAAATGAGTGGCTGCTGATGTCTGACGCCTACGGCGACGGCTATTATGTCATGCAGAAGACCTCTGACCTTGAGAATTTCACGACCGTTTCACGCAGTGATTACAGCTTTGACTTCACGCCGCGCCACGGCTATGTCATTCCGATCACGGCAGATCAGTACACGGCTCTGACCGGTGCGTTCGGCGGCGGCAAGGTGTTCAACACAGCCGTGAAGCCCGTGCAGGTCAGCCTGCAGGCAGGCGAAACGCTCCGGATGCCGCAGACCGTCACCGCGGAGTATTCCGACGGGGGCAGCATGGACCTTGCCGTGTCATGGAACGAGAGCGATCTGGCGGCGGTCAGCACCGCTTCCTCCGGCACCTATCAGGTGCGCGGTACCGTGAAGGCGGCGGATTACGCCAACCCCTTCATCAAGGAGCGCGCCGACCCGTTCATCACGCGCGGTTCAGACGGCAAATTCTATTTCACCGCTTCATATCCCGCATACGGCAGTGTGGACAGAGGCTACGACCGGATCATTCTGCGGCAGAGCAGCACCGTCGCGGGGCTCAGCTCCGCGGAGGAAAAGACCGTCTGGAAAGCACACGCAAGCGGCATCATGGGCAAGCATATCTGGGCGCCCGAAATGCATGAGATCGGCGGAAAGTGGTATATCTTCTTTGCCGCCGGCAGCACCGCCGATATCTGGGCGATCCGTCCCTATGTTCTGCGCTGCACCGGCGATCCGATGACCGGACAGTGGGAGGAATGCGGGCAGATGCAGGCAACCGCGGGCGACGGTTATTTCACCTCCTTTTCGCTCGACATGACCTATTTTGAGCACAACGGAAAGGCCTATGTGATCTGGGCAGAGATCAAGGGCGATTCTTCCCTTTTTATGGCAGAGGTCAGCAAGGAGGAACCGTGGAAGCTGACATCCAGGGCCATGCTGCTGACTAAGCCCGAATACGACTGGGAGCTGGTTCGTCACCGCGTCAACGAAGGCGCGGCGGTGCTGAAGGCAAACGGAAAGATCTATGTATTTTTCTCGGCGGCGGGAACCGGCTCGGAATACTGTGTCGGCAAGCTGACCGCAGACGCGGACGCCGACCTGATGAACATCGCGAGCTGGAAAAAGGACAGCTATCCCTCTCTGCGGACAGCCGATCTGTCCGGCGAATCGGGTCCCGGCCATAATTCCTTTGTCACAGACGAAAACGGTAATCTGCTGATCGTCTACCACGCCCGCCCCTCTTCGCACGATTCCAAAAGCTGCGGGACCTACGCGGATGATCCGCTCTACGATCCGTGCAGACATACACGCATCCGGCAGGTGTATTTCGGTGCCGACGGCGAGCCGGATATTGCGGTGCAGGCGGACAATCTGCTGCGCCCGGAAAACCGCACTGTGACGGCATCGGTGACAGTTCGGTGAAAAACCGGGGCATTTCCGCAGTTTTGCTCTGCAAAATGTCGTTTTTTCACCCGGAATGAGAATTCCGTTTCTCACAGATTGCACAAATAATCTAAATTCTTCCAAAATTGTTGTCTCTAACTATTGACAAATGACAAGTAGTGTGCTATAATATAGCTGTAAGAACAAAGCGTCACTTCAATGCATCTCAGCACGGGCGAAGTCCCCGGAGTTCTTATAAACCGAATCAGGCGGCGTTTCCTTCCGGTATCGTACCGGAAATCCGACCTGCATCCTTACAGATAAGGATGCCGCGCACGGATCCGGCCGTCAATTCAGATTCAGGAAAGGTGTGTGGGCCCAATGGATACGATGCACTGCCATTCGCACATTGACGGTGGCTCATGCAGAGTGCGCACGGTGTGACATATTCCGGCTGACAGCCTGCGGCGGCGGCGGATCCGCTTAAAAATGCAAGCAGTGCGAGCCGATTTCCGATATGGAAGCTGACACCGATGCCTGCCTGCCGACCGGCAGGTCAACTGCAGGGCGCAGATTCAAAAACGGGCATGAAACATCAGGGAATGTTTCATCGGCGGGGCGGTTCCGCCGCAATACGGTGCAGCAGTCAATGGTTGCGAAAGAAAAGTCGCATACGCCGCCGGCACGGAATCTCGGCGCAGTATGCTGGGAGCGCAGGCTCCCGCACAATTGCCCATGCGGCAATGTGATATATCGCATCGCCCCATCTTGTGCACGGGAAGCGGGCGAACCACCAACCATAAAGTGAATAAAAAATAAGGGGCGGCACGATACGGTGCCGCCTTTATTTTGCCGCAATGCGGTATCTGCGATGCGTCAGATCGTGATTCTCAAGGGATACCGTCCCATTCTGAATCATCGCGGAGCGATACTATATTAGGGGGAGCCCTCTATCGCAGAGCTCCCCCTCTTGCCGCTGCGCGGCAATTCACCCCTTTCGGAGCTCTTCTGATGCGGGGGATTCCGCGCTCTGCGGAGCGCGGCCAGAGGGCGCCGCCCTCTGGACTCCCGCGAGCTTTTGAAAAAGCTCGACCAAAACTTTTATTTTGAGAAAG